>JAJDAB010000249.1 GCA_029262095.1 Candidatus Hydrogenedentota bacterium | reverse complement strand
GTCGTCGGCGATACGTTTCCGTTGGGTTGCGCGTTCTCCAAAAAAATTGTGTATCCAGAATTCTTTACGTCGAATCCCGATCATGACAAGCCGGAGCTCAATACTGAGTGCGGGTTATATAGAGAAGGTCAAGGTTTTGATCAAGTGACTATGTCGTGGGGCCATGATGAGTACATGTATCTCGTCTCGAAGGATTACCTGCCCGAAGAATCGTTGTATATGATTCGCTATCACTCGTTTTACGCGGCACACAAAGAAGGCGCCTACGATCACCTCATGAGCGACCACGATCGTGAGATGTTCGAGTGGGTCCGGAAATTTAATCCATATGATTTGTATTCAAAGACGCCGGAGCGACCCAATGCGGAAAAACTCCGACCGTACTACGAAGACCTCATCGCGAAATATTTTCCCGCGCAAGTGGCGTGGTAACTGTTTTTCTTGAGAATCGAAACGAAACTAATATGAAGGGATCGTGCTGCGCGCGGTCTGGGAGATCGAGTTCATGGACAACGCATACATTGTGGCTGGCGCCCGCACAGCAGTGGGGAAGGCGAACCGAGGTGCGCTAGCGAATTACCGCCCCGACGATATGGCGGCCGAAGTCATCAAAGAAACCATAAGCCGCGCCGGGATCGATGCCGAGAAAGTGGAAGACGTCGTTCTCGGATGTTCAATTCCGGAACAAGCGCAAGGGATGAACGTTGCGCGTATTGCCGCATTGCGTGCAGGGTTGCCGGATACGATTAGTGCGGCGACGGTGAACCGTTTCTGCGCTTCCGGCCTTGACGCCATTTCGATCGCCGCATCGAAAGTCGAAGCGGGCTTGCTCAATTGTGCGATTGCCGGCGGCACAGAATCGATGAGTCTCGTTCATATGCCCGGCGCCAAAATGTCGCCCAATCCCTACCTTACGCAACATAAGCCCGAGGTTTATATCAACATGGGTAACGCGGGCGACAACGTCGCGAAAGAATTCGGCTACTCGCGCGTGGAAATTGACGAATTCGCGCTCGGAAGTAACCAGAAAGCCGTCGCGGCAATAGACGCCGGTAGATTCAAAGACGAAATCGTTCCGCTGGATGTGCCGAACGGCCCGTCCGGACCGATCGTATTCGATACGGATGAAGGCCCACGCCGGGATGCTTCCATGGAAGGCCTCGGTGCGTTGAAACCCGCATTTGCGGCGAGCCCGAAACTCGGGTTTCACACCGCCGGAAATTCCAGCCAGATGAGTGATGGCGCTGCGACCGTCATGGTCATGAGTGGAAACGCAGTGAAAGAACACGGCGTAAAGCCGCTCGCGAAATTCAAGAGCTATGCGGTCGCCGCCGATTCACCGGCGTATCTCGGGCCAGCGCAGTTGGTGGCGATTCCCAAGGCCTGCGAGCTCGCCGGGATTAAAGTCGAAGATGTCGACCTCTTCGAGATTAACGAAGCCTTCGCATCAGTTGCATTGCACGTGATCAAGAATCTCAATCTCGATGCGAACAAGGTCAATGTCAATGGCGGCGCGATAGCACTCGGCCACCCACTGGGCTGCACGGGCGGCAAACTGACCGTCCAAATTATCAACGAACTCAAACGCCGCGGCGGCAAATACGGCGTTGTGACGATGTGCGTCGGCGGCGGCATGGGCGCGGCAGGAGTGTACGAGCTTTGCGATTAAGGGAAAATAGGAACACGGATAACGCGGATCGAAACGGATGAACACTGATTAATGGCCACGGCGGAAACGTTGTGGCCGTTCTTGAACTCTCGTGGATGAGTTCCAAGCCAAGACTTTAACAGTTGGCTACAAGACTCGAAGAATCGTAATCAAACCCAAAATTAGGAATGACAGGATTGGTACGCTCATCGCTGTACCAGTTAGGGCAGACGATACTCCGAGCATCATACACGTGACAAGCACTACGACGGCAAGAATCGGCGCGCCAACTAGACCTAGCACCATCACCGTCAATGGTATATCTGCTTTTTGGTCATTGAGACTTGGTCTTGAGTTGAGTGCCCGCCTCAGTGCAAAGACAAGTAACCCAAACGTAATTACGCACACGGCCAAGACAACAGAGCCCGGAATCAGTTGGGGGTGCGTCGGAGTCTCTCGAACAATGTAGGACGTTACATATCCAAGAACAAAGTTCAAAAATGCGAGTAACTCTGTCATAACCAGCCCTCCGGTTGGACTGTGGATTATAGATTTTTATCGAAGATAGGTCTAGTGTTTTCAAATTTAGATTCATGGGCCAAGAATCCTCATTCGCGTATTCAGCTGGAAGTTCACATATTTGGGTCCAAATTCGTAATGCATCAATATGTGGTATAATATTGTCAATAATTTACTTATTTGTTTGGTGGAAATTGTTTTAAAAGATAGATAGAATTTCATGAATATTAGATACTTGAATCTAAGGATGTGCCTACAACAAGAGTCTCTTGGTTCCTAACGCGTTCAGATTTAGCTAATGGTTTACAATCACTCCAATCACAACATCGAGGTCGATTTACATGCCTGACAATAAACCACCGTCAAGACATTCCAGTCGCTCTAATAGGGAAAATCGCAGTGAACATCTTCGAGAGAGTATCCGAGAGCTGACATCCAGCCGTGGAATTAAGCAGGGCTATGTCGCGGAACGCGCCAATATAGAATCAGGCACGCTTTCTGCTTTCATGCGTGGACGTTCAGCTTCAATGCGTGAGGACTCTATGGTATTGGCTGAGCATGCCGTCAAGTTGATTCTAAGCGAAGGAAACATCCATCGATTCGAACGTACCCAAAAGCCAGCGGGCCGCACCAATCGAGTTGAGACGAGCTCAAGGGATTCGGATATTAATGACCCGATCAAATCAGTGAAACGAACGGGGGTGAAAGATCGAGTCATTCAAGAAATGGCAGAGGTGCTTCGCGCTGAGAATCCGGAAGTTGAGGCAGACCTCCGAGAAATGTCGATTAGCACTCTAATGGGATACTACGCCACTTTTAAGCTAATGATGGATCAAGCTCATTGATTCAATGAAACTGGCGAACACTCCCCAAGACTGCTTGTGGCCGGTCTCCTGACCAAGTGCCCGAATCTACCTAAGTTCTCCCAGCGACACCGGCCACAAGCCCGGCGTGGAATGTATTCGTAGTCAGTTCCGCGAGTTTGCAATCAATACCATTCGGACCAGGTTCATCACTGCCATCGCGGTTGCGGCGACATACGTTAGCGCGGCGGCGTTGAGAACTTTCTTCGCGCCGGTTAGTTCGTCTTGCGTGAGATATCCGCCGCTTGAGAGCGCCCGAATTGCACGTCGACTCGCGTCAAATTCTACCGGTAAGGTGATCACCGTAAAAGCGACAGCCAGTGTGAAAAGCGCGATTGCCGCCAACATCATTGTCTGTCCAAGGCCGCTTGGTATGAACAGTCCAATGAAGAAGAGCGGGAAAGCACCCATCGACCCGATTGAACAAACGGGGTAGACGATGTTGCGCACCATTAACGGTGCATATGCGCGGTTGTGTTGGATGGCATGGCCGACTTCGTGCGCGGCGATACCCAGTGCGGCGACACTCTGTCCGTGATAGACCTCGTCCGAGAGCCGCAACGTGCGCGACCGTGGATCGTAATGGTCAGTCAAGTGCCCCGGAGTTGCTTCTAAGCCGACGGCACCCTCGGCGCGAATTCCGTGCGCATTGCCCAGGGAAGGGACGTCGGCGTCATGCAAGACATGTTGCGCCACTTGCGCGCCGGTCAGTCCAGCGCGCGTGCCAACTTGCGAGTACTTTGCATAGGTCGACTTCACCTTGTGTTGCGCCCACATTGCAAACGCGAATGCAGGCAACAACAAGGCAATCGTCGGGTCGAAAAATCCAAAGGGCATTGCACAATCTCCTGAGTCGCTATTATTAACCGGCCGCGTAGCCGGAGTATTCCTCTCTCGATTACGTTCTAAGAGCAGGACTCATGCCAAAATCGACACAATTCAATGGTCGTTGAAAATGTTGGAACGACATAGGTTAGCGAATCGCGTTTCCGATTCTAAATAGGCGACGACGAAGCGCAGCGCCGAAATGAGGTGCTGCGTCTCAAAAAGAGTCTCGCGAACTTGGCCTATTTGACCTCCGGCGACCTGTCCCGGATTCGAGTACCGAATTTCCACGATGGTGGTGCTTCGGGCCGGAATAGCGGTTGTAGAACCACGACCCTGTTTGATCCAACTGCGCGCGCGAAAATCGGATTGAGGAGGTGCGTTTGTCGCTGTTCGATGTGACCGTTCATCTTGACCTTGACCCTCCCGAGGTATTCTGGAAGCCAGGGCGCGGACTGTACACGCGCCCCGGCCAATCTATAGGAATCGCGTTGCGCGAGTTTTAGCTGACTTCAACCGAAACTTGGCGTGGCTTGTTCGTCTCCGATTTCGGAACCGAAATTCGCAGAACGCCATGGTTGTAGGCGGCGTGGATTTCGTCCGAATCGATCGTCTCGGGCAACTTGAACCGTTGGTTGAATTCACCCGTGCGTGGCGTCCCACTGCGCCATTGAATCGGTGTCGAATTCTCGTCAGAATTCGGTGCCGAGTATTCAGCGTGAACGGTCAACTCTTGATTCTGGAACGAAATGTTCAGAGTCTTCGGATTCAAGCCCGGCGCATCCAGTTCGATGTAGTGGTTGTTCTCGTCCTCGCCAATTCGACTCGTGCCTAGAATCGGCCGCGCCGCATCGGCCGCGTGACCAAAGACCCGGTCGACTTCGCGTTGTAGCCGTCCAAAATCTGTGCGGGGGTATACGTTGTAGCAACTAGTCATTGTTGATCTCCTTCACCGAGTAGTGACTAATCTCAATTCTGCGGACTGAAAGTACAATTGGCGTGCCAACTCCCAACAATCGAGTCCTACTCTGCGTAAAGCATTCAATGACAATACTTTTGGACGAGAATCGCGCCGACACGCGAGAGGGATTTCCGAGGAAGGGCGGCACAACGCGATTCAAATCGAAGCGCCTGTTTCAGAACAGGACATCGATTTACAGCGCGTTTATCCCTCAGAATTGTAGGGGACATCGCTGTTTGTTACCCTTTACTTATTCCGCCGTGCAACTGGAGTACGCGCTGTGCTGCGATACACGATATACGACACGCCATTCATGAGGACTGCGACGTATTGGATTGGCGTGGCGTGGCTCAAAGCGTTCGGTTGGCGCGTTGAAGGCGATCCGCCCGCCCTTAAGAAATATGTCCTACTCGCGGTTCCCCACTCCAGCAATTGGGACTTCGTGTTTACGCTCGCCATTACCTTCGCGACGCGCAATCGAATCTATTGGATGGGGAAAAAGGAAATGTTCTCGCCTGGTCTAAGCTTGTTCTATCGTTGGCTGGGCGGGATTCCAGTTGATCGCGCCCGAGCCCATGGAATCGCTACACAGCTGATTCGCACGCTTCGAGAGGAAGAAGCGTTCATAATTACCATCCCGCCGGAAGGGACACGCAAAGAGGTCACTGAGTGGAAAAAGGGTTTCTATCTTATTGCACGCGGTGCGAACGTCCCCATTGTACTTGGGTATCTCGATTACGCGCGCAAGTGCGGAGGTTATGGCCCGGTTGTCGAAGTCAATGGCGACATCGACGCGGACTTGGAGCGCATCAAGGAGTTTTACATGGACAAACGAGGCCGATACCAAGCGTCCACGGACACTTTCCAAAATGCGGCTGATACCTGAGTACAGACCAAAACGCATCACCGACGTTCTGTGGTATGGAATCCTGCGGGCCGTGAATTCACCCATGTCGGAACGAAACCAACTGGGATGTCGCGCATGAATCGTAAGTTAGCGGTATTCGCGTTTCTCGCTGTTACCGTTTTTGCTGGCGGTTTACTAGTCAATCGGCATGTGATGGCGAATAGCGAGTCTGGAATCGCACGTACACCGGTTGTAGTCGAACTTTTTACTTCGCAGGGTTGCAGCAGTTGCCCGCCCGCCGACAAATTGTTGCGGGCGTTGGCCGATCAACCTATCGATGGCGTGGAAATCATCCCACTGTCTTGGCACGTCGACTACTGGAATCGATTGGGCTGGACGGACCCCTATTCCTCTGAAACGGCGACCGCCCGGCAACAAGCATACGCGCGCGACTTGAGCGCGCGCGGGCTCTATACGCCTCAAATGGTGGTCGACGGCCGCGCCGAGTTTGTGGGCAGTGATCGTAGTCGCGCACATGGCGTGATCAAGAACGCAGGAAATCAGAAAAAGTACCCGCTAGAGTTAACGTTGGAAAAGACCGGCGAGATTGTGTCCGTCAAGGCGAGTGCGGATATCGGCGTTGACACCACGGCCTGGAACGTTTTGGCCATACTCGCAGAAAACGAGATATCGACAGATGTAAAACGTGGCGAGAATAGCGGCCGAGAGTTGCACCACACCGCCGTCGTGCGTGACAGCGTCGCCATGAAACAACGCGCCTCCGCCGAGTGGAATGGGGCGCTCACCATTCCTGATGATAGCAACGCACTCGCCGTAGTCGTTCTGGCGCAAGATGCGCGCGGTCGAACCGTGGCCGTAGCACGCGTTGAAATCGCCAACTAGCCGAAGAGGGCTTCGACGAATTCCTGCGCATTGAACGGCTGCATGTCTTCAAGACTTTCGCCGACGCCGATAAGCTTAATCGGGATGCCGAGTTGTTTTTGAACCGCGATCGCGATGCCGCCTTTCGCCGTGCCATCGAGTTTAGTCAAAATGATGCCGGTTACGTTTAGCGCCTCGGTGAACAGCTTCGCTTGTTGCAGTCCGTTTTGGCCCGTCGTAGCATCGAGTACGAGCAGAACCTCGTGCGGGGCACCGGGAATGCGTTTGTCCAGGACACGCTGAATTTTCTTCAGCTCTTCCATCAGATTGACCTTCGTGTGCAATCGGCCCGCGGTGTCAATGATTAGGTGATCCACGCCACGCGAGACCGCCGCGTCCGCAGCGTCGTACGCGACAGCCGCCGGGTCCGCCCCCTCCTGATGTTTGATGATGGGGACACCCGAACGCTCACTCCAGACCGAAAGCTGTTCGACCGCCGCGGCCCGAAATGTATCTGCCGCACCGAGCAACACCGACTTACCTTCTTGCGCGAGTCTCGCGGCGAGCTTGCCCGTTGATGTCGTCTTGCCTGTCCCATTTACACCGGCCACGAGGGTGACATGAGGCCCGTCCGTCACCGTGGCGAATAGGGCATGGTTCGGCGAACCGAGCGCCTCTGTGAGGTCTTGTTTCAATATCGCATACAGCGCTTCCGGGTCGGGCGCTTTACCCGCTTTAACGGCTGCACGCATATCCTCGATGATGGCAAACGCGGTGTCCACACCCAAATCCGCTTGAATGAGGATTTCTTCGAGTTCTTCGAAAACCTCGTCGTCGATGGTCGTCCGACCCGCGAACACCCGCTTAACATTATCGACAAGACCGCTGCGCGTCTTACCCAGCCGGTCGCGAAGGCGTCCGAGAAACCCGGATTTTTGTTCCGTCATTTAAAAACTCCTAGATGAAATAGCCGCGAATTCTATCTGGCATTGCCCAATGCGGGCAACATTTTTGGATGTCGCATTGCTGTGCTGGGGGGAAACTGATAGCATTCCGCTCCTTTCCTCAAATTAGACAGGCACCCATTCAATGAAAGTCGGAATAGTCGGGTACGCCCGATCAGGCAAGACCACGGTATTCAACGCGCTTACCGGCGCCCAGGCGCAAGTCGGCGCATTTGGAGCGCGCGACGCCAATCTCGCGGCACTAAAAGTCCCAGATGAACGAGTGGATAAGCTGTCGGAGATTCACCAACCCAAGAAAATCACGTATGCGGAATTTCAGTTCTTGGACATTGCGCCCAACGAATCGGCAGGCGATTCTAAGGCGCTCGATAGCGCGGCGCTCACAACGCTAAAGAATGTCGACGCGCTGGTGCATGTCGTGCGCTGTTTCGAAAATGGCGACGTGATGCACCCTCTGGAAACCGTCGACGCGACTCGGGATTGCACATCGCTCGAAGAAGAATTCCAGATTGTCGATTTGGTGATTATCGAAAATCGTATTGAGCGGATGGAAAAGGAAAATCGAAAAGACCTCGAATACGAAACGCTCGTGAAATGTCGAGAGCATATTGAAGAAGGGTTGTCTCTGCGCACGCTTGAGCTACCGGAACAAGAGGACAAACTCATTACCGGCTACACTTTTCTTTCGCGCAAGCCGCTGATGTTACTTGGCAATTATGGTGAAGATTCTATCGGGGAAGATGATCCGTCAGGCCTCAATTCCTTTGCGAATGAGCGCGATCAGACGCTAGTCGCTTTGTGTGGCGCAATGGAAATGGAAGTCGCACAGTTGCCGCCCGAAGAGCGAGTAACATTTCGCGAAGAGCTAGGCCTTGGAGAAGAGTCGAAAACCCTGTTCCTTCAGACGGCGTACGCCATGCTCGGGCTCATCAGTTTCCTCACCGCAGGCGAACCGGAAGTGCGCGCGTGGACAATTAAGAAAGAGACAAAGGCCGCCGATGCCGCCGGTACCATTCACTCCGACATTCAGCGCGGTTTTATTCGCGCGGAAATCGTGGCGTATGATGCGTTTATCGAGGGCGGATCGATGGCGAAGGCCAAGGATGCTGGCGCGGTGCGGCTGGAAGGCAAGGAATACATCATGCAGGACGGCGATATTGTCTTGTTCAGATTTAATGTATAAAAGAATGTGACGTCGCGATGCCTCCAAAGAAAACTCTCGAGAAAGCGTTGGCCGGTTCGCAAAACATCCGGTTTGGCGATCTGGTATCCTTGGCGGAGGCGCTAGGATTCGTGAGAAAGCGAACGTCAGGAAGCCATACCATATTTAAGCACCCGGAAGTAGAGGAATTGCTGAATCTTCAAGACGCTTCAGGTCAAGCAAAGCCCTATCAAGTCAGGCAGCTAATTCGTCTTGTTGAAAAGTATGACCTTCGATTAGGTGGCGGAGAATGAGGGATTACCACATAAACATCTTCTACAGCGAGGATGACAAAGGCTATATCGCCGACGTGCCTGACCTTGAGTACTGCTCTGCCTTTGGTGCGACCCAAGAGGAGGCGCTTGCGGAAGTTCGCATCGCAATGGACGCATGGCTGGAAGTAGCGAAAGCCGAGAGTCGTCCAATACCACCGCCCCGATATCGTCCAGCGATCTACCAAGTTTCATCATGAACATAGCAATAATTGGCTGCGGAATGATGGGTGAGCTGCACGCGACGTGTGCGGTGGAAGCCGGATTTCGCGTGGCCGTTTGTGCTTCGCAACCCGCTGATGCGGCCGAAACGCTGGCGAAGAAGTTTGATGCCGAAGCCGTCGCGGAGCCGATGGCAGCGTTGCAACGGGACGACATCGATGCTGTGTGTATCGCATCGCCAACGCCGACACACGCGGATTACGTGGTTGCCGCAGCCGAAGCGGGCAAGCATATCTTTTGCGAAAAACCTCTAGGCCGCACGATAGAACAATGCGATCGCGCTATCGCCGCAGCGGAACAGCATGGCGTAAAACTTTATGTCGGCCATGTCGTTCGGTACTTTCATGAATTCGAGGCGATACGTGCCCAGATTGATGCGGGGAAAATTGGTAAAGTCGGATTTGTGAAAACGTATCGTGGCGGCATTTCGCCGATGGGCGCCGGGGGGTGGTTTCGCGACGCGAAACAGAGCGGTGGCGCAACACTCGATCTACTCATTCATGATCTCGATTGGCTGCGGTACGCCTTCGGCGATCCGGATCGCGTCTTTAGCCAAAATCTTGCCGGAAAAACGTCATTGCTCATCGATTATGTCTTGGCAACGATGCGGTTTTCGAGCGGCGTAATCGCACAAAGTGTCGGCACGTGGGCGCACCCCGCGGGATTCCGCGTGAAAGCCGAAGTGTGTGGCAGCGGCGGCATGATTCAATACGACAGTCAAGACGCGCCGATAAGCGCAATGCCCCGGGAAACCGAAAGCGGTCCGAGCATGATTGTCCCCGCGAGCCCCGTAAACGAAAGTCCATATACGCGCGAATGGCGCGATTTTGCCAAGTGGCTAAACGGTGAATCTGAACCACGTGTAACGCCCGACGACGCACGCTGGGCGGTTCGCATGGCGCTCGCCGCTATCGACTCGGCCGAGTCGGGTCAACCGGTGACGTTATCATGACGCGCGTTGGCATCATGAGTTTCGCGCACATGCACGCGTTTGCGTACGCCGATTGTTTGCGCGGTCTGCCCGATGCAGAACTAACCGCGATTTGGGACGACGAAGCTGATCGCGGAAGAGATTCTGCTAAGCAGTTCGAGGTAGATTTCATCGAAGACCAAGCCGGCTTCTTGGCGACTGGACTCGATGCAGTCATCATTACGTCCGAAAATGTGAAACATCGCACTATGGTCGAGAATGCTGCGAACGCAGGGCTTTGGATCCTATGTGAAAAACCCATCGCGACGACCATCGACGACGCGAAGGCAATGATTGCGGCGTGTGACGCGGCCGCCGTTGGACTCGGTACTGCGTTTCCGTGCCGATACATTCCCTCGATGATGGATGTGAAAAAGCGAATCGACGCTGGCGAGTTGGGTGATATCTACGCCTGCTCATGTACGAACAACGGCCAGTTTCCCGGCGGCTGGTTTGCCGATCCCGCGTTGGCGGGTGGCGGTGCGACGATGGATCACACGGTCCATGTCGCGGATGCTTTGCGTTGGCTGTTAGGCCAAGAATTCACAAGCGTCTATTGTGAAAACGGTAATCTCTTACGTGAAGGTATCGAAACGGACGACGTAGGCAGTCTGCATCTGGAAATGAGCGGCGGGACAATGGTATCCCACGTCGCGAGTTGGAATCGTCCTGCGAGTTTCCCCACGTGGGGCGATGTCACCATGGAAATCATCGGCGAAAAAGGCGTGCTCGCCGTCGACGCTTTCAATCAGAAACTGGACGTCTATAGCGACGAAGCAGTCAAAGCCGAATGGGCCTATTGGGGAGACGACTGCAATCTGGGACTCGTTGCCGATTTCGTCGATGCAGTCGCAAACAAGCGACCACCGACGGTGTCCGCACTCGATGGCCTTCGTGCGCTGGAAGTCACGACCGCAGCGTACGAATCCGCTCGCTTGCATCAGTCAGTCTCGATAGACCTCTCTTAGTCTCACGCAAAGGCGCGAAGACGCGGAGTGTTTTCCCCACAGATAACGCAGATGAGCGCAGATAAGTAGTGGGAGAAGGAGGCTCGAACGTCATCCGAGACGTCGTGAGGTATTGCTTGTTGGCGTTTCTATTTATTGCTACTGCGGCTTACACAAAGTGGTCGGAATGACATTCAACTATCTTCCACATCTGCAGATTGCGTTCTTGGCGACTTAGCGCCTTTGCGTGAGTTCGAGTTAAGCTTGCGGCGGTTCCCTCGACTCTTCGTCTTTTCCGATCCGACCGACAGTGTAGATGTAGCCAAACGCAACGATGAGGAGCACCACGCCAAGTACGCCAAAGGCCGCGACGCGTTGCAGGCCACTCAGGTTGAGTGCATCGTGAAGGAACGCGCGCCCGAGCACAAGGGCGAAGACTGCGAGTCCCGCGTAACGGTAATATTTCTCTCGCGTAATTGCCGAGACAGCGAATACCACGAGCGCGAGTACGGTCCAACTTACGGTGAGATAGAAATCCCGGAATTGCGGTACGCGTTCCAATGCGACAATTCCGAGCGCGACCGCTGCTGCGATGAAGATTCCGTGAACGGCCATTCCCGCGCGGTCGTTTAGGCGGCGACCGGCGATTGCGTCTTCGCGCTCCAGCGCAACCCAATAGAGGGCGCAGGCGCCGAACGCGATTGACATCGGGGCAACGGCCCAATCGTTTTCGAAGGCATACAACACGGTGAATCCAGATCCCAATACCGCACTAAGAAACGATATCGAGGCGCCGGGAATTGACCGGAATCCCGCGCCGTAGACCATGTACGCGAACGCAATTCCGATGATGGAATGGGCGAGCCAAGAAATTTGCATTTCTACTTGTGCAAGGCGCAAGGCTATAAACCAACCGACAATCAACATGATGGGGCCCGTGAACTGGGTGAGGGACCCGCGCTTCGTCCACTCGAAAAATCGGTCGCCCACAAGACTTGCTACGATGAGAGCGGCAGCTAAATACGGCCACCATTCGGGATCATCAAATCGTAGCCAGGTGAATGCGGCCCACGCGAAAAGCACCGTCGCGAACACGCTGAGCGCGCCTGGGTGTAGAACAAGGTATGCGCCCGCCAACGCCGCTGCGGCGATCGCAATGGCTGCAGCGCCTTCCAATCCCGGAAACGTTTCCTCGAAATAAAGCCCGAGCGGCAATGCAAAGGCGCCATAAAGGACATACGGCCCCCAATCCGATTGATGGAACGATAGGCCATCCCGGTTAGGAAGTAGCCAACGCTCCGTCGCAAGCGATGTTGCCCCAATGGCCGCGAATCCGGCGATGGCCACGATCAACGTCGGCTTTCCCGCCGCGATGTCCATCCATTGCAATGACGTAATCGATGCCGCGGCAAGCCCGACCACCACTGCTGCCAGCCCGAGTGGTTTCGCGTTGATCAGCGCTGCGACTACGGTTAGCAATAGGGCGCCGGCGGCGATGATAGCGAACGCATGATCGTGATGGACCAATGCGTCGACATATGGGATGAATAACAACGCACCGGCGATCGCATATATATACGGCGCGAGCAAGCCGCCCAAAAACTTCGTCGTTCCTAACGCGTTCGGCGGAGCCTGACAGAGGTCGAGACGCGAAAGCGTCACGCGCGTCGGTTCGGACAGCCAAGACAGCGCAGGTAAGCGTCGCGACCAATCGGTGCGCGCGTGAAGAACGGCAATAAGGAAGAGGGACAGAATGGTCACGGTAGCCTGCGCGAGTAGCGCTGAATAGCCGTCCGCGCGGTATGCGATCGACGATTGCGTCGAAAGTGTATCGACTGCCACAACGAACGCGATTGCGGCCACGCCGAACGCCAGAACGCGTGTGACGATGAGCCCGCTACGCCTTGCGGAAACGAGCAGCGCGGCGGCCTCGACGGCGAGCGACGTGGCCAGTGCGTTGTCGCCAAACGTGTAGGCGAGGCCGAGCGTAAAAATCACGACACCCTTGGTTATGTACGCGTTGTAGAGTGGGTCTTTTCCACGGACATGTAAGTACGCAAAGCCGAGCGCAAATAATACGATCGCGAAGATGTAGCGAAATGTATCGTCTTGGTCTGATGTGAACGAGAATGCGTTTATGAGAATCGATGCGATTCCGAAGAAACATGCCGTGTTCAATGTGACGAAAAAGGTCCGGAACCAGGTAGGAACTTGTTCACGGCGAAGTGTTTCAGGCGAGAACAACTCGGACAACGCAAAGATAGCGAAATACGACCCAACGAGCGCCATTGACGCCCAGAATTCAAAGGGCAGATCGTTGCCCTCGGAATTTGCCATCCAATAGAAGTGGTTGGCGTAGCTGCCGATGATGCCGAGGAAGGCGACGTAATACCACCGATTTCGCAGCAAGAAGAACGCGCTGCCCGAGGCAAGAATGAGCAAACCGATGACGGGGAAGTTACCGAGGTCGTCCTCTGTGAAGACCGTCAGGGCGAATGTAAGGTGGCCGAGTGCGGTGACGAGTACCGCCATGGCGCGGGATTGTCGCCACTGCACGAGTAGCGCCCACGCAAAGACCACGACCGCTAGCATTGCGAGCGTAATCGCAGGTTGTTCGATGACGCGCGCATACTCGATGTAATGCGTGGCAAAGGTTACAAAGTAACTGAGCGCAAAACCGCCGCTGAGCAAAACGCGCGCGTAGAACTGATAGCGCGACTCAAGCCACGCGCCAAGTCCGAGCAGGACACCTGCCGCCGCATATCCAAGCGCCACGCGCGTCGCAGGCCCGCCCTTGTCGGCTGCCATCGTCAGTCCAAGTACGACCGCTATCGTCAAGACTAGAATGCCTAGTCGCGGAAGCACATACGTCGCGAGGGCAATTTCCCAGCCCTGTTGACTCGTGTCAACGCGCGCATCGATAAACGCGCGAATGCGATCACTCGCGTCAGGCGGTGCGGGTTCCGACGGACGAACAGGCGTGGACGCCATCGCCGCCGATGTTGGAGCGGAAACAAATTCTGGTTTCGCCGGTGTCGCCGCTACCCTTGGGGGTAATGGCGGTGGCGCAGAACTTCCAGCAGGGGGCGGAGTGGCAAAACTGGGTTTCGGAGGAGCGGCTGGCGCGGCATCGGCGTCCTTCTGCCGATCCTGTTGCTCCAACGACTCGATCCGCGACGCCAACACGCGCGCCTTATCCACGAGTTCGTTTAGCTCAAGGCGCAAAGCGCGCAGTTCGTCCTTAGTCGCCAACAGCGTCTCCCCCCGGATTGGCCCTCAATCGATTATACGCGGAATCGCGCCCGAGATGGGGTGCTATCCCCTTAATGCCTCATTCGCCGCGAAAGATGCATTTGGCCGTGCAGGTCTCGGCCACGGTGACGGCGTCTAGACCGGCGATCGCGGGGGAGAGGCGATCCCAAATCCAGCCGCTGACGACTTCGGACGTCGGATTTTCGAGGCCGGGAATTTCGTTCAAGTTCCGATGATCGAGTGCTTCGTATATTGCCTGTACGGATTCAGTGGTAATGTCCTCTCCCGTAATCTCCACGCGAAAGCTATGCCCGTGTAGTCGGCGGCATTTGTGCGTCTCGGGTAGATGGGGGAGGAAGTGCGCGGCTTCGAACGTGAAAGTGACGGTATCGTGATTCGATTTCGGTGCGAACACACAATCACCGATAATCTCCACGTCGACGCCTTTTAAGATCGGTAACTCGGGGCGCAGTTGTATCGCGATCCAATCGCCGATACCTTCTGTGCTCGTGTCGTACAAGCGTTCGACTTTGTTTAGGTCGCGATGGTCGAGTTGATCGTAGAACGGCGCGAAGGCGTCGGAGATATCAGCGTAATCAATCAGCCATCCGAGTTGTTCATCGCATTCGCCGTCCACGTGCAATGACGCACGATAGCTGTGTCCATGAGTACGTTGTTGCGCGTCGCTGCCCGTCGGATTCGCATGCGCCGCCTCGAACTGAAACGTCTTAACCAACTCAACGCGCATTTACACACCCTTAGTATCAGGTGGCCACACGAATTTATGCATCTGCAACTGAAACCGTACGTCGAGCCCATCTTCCATAATCCATTTGACGAGCGCTTGCGGATCTTGAGGTCCGAACGCCGGCGAAAATAGGACCGCGTTGACCTTCGATGTCAGATCGAGTTCGCGCGTCTTGTCCCGCGCCCACTCGTAGTCCACGCGATCAGCTATGACGAACTTGACCTCGTCTTTCGGTGACAGTTTTGCGATGTTATTCCAATCGTTCCGCGATTGCTCACCACTGCCCGGACATTTTAGGTCCATGATCTTGATCACACTGTCCGGCAATTGGTCGATCGGGAGGGCGCCACTGGTTTCACAAAGGACCGTTAACCCCTGGTCCAGGAGCGCCTGCGCGAGTGGTCCACAATTGCGCTGGCCGAGTGGTTCGCCGCCGGTGATCTCGACCAACGGACAATCGAGGCTCTTTACCTGCTCTACGACATCCGCCACGCTCATCGCATCGCCACCGGAAAACGCATAGGCCGTATCGCACCACACACATCGCAATGGGCAACCCGTCAGCCGCACGAAGATGCACGGCAATCCCACCCACGTCGATTCACCTTGGATGCTCTTGTAAATCTCCGTGACGGCGAGAAACGTCGTCTGGGATTCGGTCTCGGGTATAGCGTTTGTCATGCGGAAATCCAAAAATTTGGGGAGGGACACGCTCCTGTGTGTCCAACAACAATCGCGGACGCACAGGAACGCGTCCATCCCTACTGATCGTTGCTGCTCATTCTATCAAACTTTGCTGTCCGTCCCTATGCGCCATATAATATTGAATCTCTACGAGGAGTTCGGCGAGCCATGATTCCACACGCAACACAGCAGCTATCCGGTTGGGGGCGAACGCCTGTAACCGAGTGCGACGTGTATCGCCCGGAGAGTTTGCAAGCGCTAGAGGCGCTGGTCACCTCCGATGAACAGCCGAATATCATCGCCCGCGGCTTGGGACGCAGCTACGGTGATGCGTCCGTGAATGATGGCGGCGGTGTTGTATTGGCTACCCGATTGAACCGGATGTTGTCCTTTGACGCCGATGCTGGTGTCGTGACGTGTGAGGCGGGCGTGGGGCTCGATGAGCTGGTCAATGCTTTTTTGCCCAAGGGCTGGTTCTTGCCCGTCACGCCTGGGACGAAATTCGTCACAGTAGGCGGTGCCATTGCGAATGATGTCCACGGGAAGAATCATCATCGCGACGGCGTGTTCAGCAATTTTGTTGCATGGTTGGATTTGTTGCTGGCGGATGGTTCCGTGTTGCATTGTTCGCGGGATGAGAATGCCGACGCGTTCTGGGCCACTGTGGGTGGCGCGGGTCTAACCGGAATAATCCTAACCGCACAAATACAATTATTGCAGGTGGAATCGGCCTACATGAAGATCGATTCCAGGCGTTGCAAAGATTTGGATGAGGTGCTCGCAGCGTTGTCGGAATCCGATGGACGCTATCGCTACTCCGTGTCCTGGGTCGATGTGCTAGCGAGCGGCGCACACTTGGGACGATCGTTCTTGGCGAATGGCGATCACGCATCGCGCGACGACTTGCCTGGAAACACGACGAATCCGTTTGCAACGCGCGACAAGCGAAAACTCGCCGTGCCGATAGAATTCCCATCTTGGGCGCTTAATTCGCTGTCCATCAAAATTTTCAACGAGGCCATCTATCGGACACACCCGACCCGAAACAATCAAATTGAAAGCTACGATTCCTATTTTTACCCGCTCGACCGTATTCACAATTGGAACCGCGTGTACGGTAAGCGAGGATTCACACAGTACCAAGCTGTGTTTCCACCGGATCAGACAGAGGGCATTCGCGAGATGCTCGAGAAATTGAGTGCTGCTTCGCTGGGTTCGTACCTTTCGGTGCTGAAGCGAATGGGTCCGCAAGGCGAGGGCATGCTCTCGTTTCCCTTCGAGGGCTATACCCTTACACTTGACCTACCATTTCGCAAAGGAGCCGAGCCGTTATTCGAAGAGCTAGACCGGCTGGTGCTGAATCGCGGAGGACGGTTGTATCTGGCCAAAGACGTCACGACCAAGGCGGACGTATTTCAAGCGATGTATCCGCGCCTGGACGAATTTCGTGCGGTCAAGGCCAAACTCGATCCGCACAATCGATTTTCATCGCGGCAGGCTCGACGGTTGGGGCTCTGTTCAAACGGTAAGGCGGCGAATTGAGCACGCAAATTCGTCCGACCGTGGTAGTGCTCGGCGTTACATCGGCGATCGCGCGCGCTACGGCCAATGCTTTTGCCGATGCGGGCCACCCTCTCGTGGTTGCGGCACGCGACGAAACCGAGCTGGATCGCATCGCGTCTGACATCCGTATTCGATACGGTGTCGACGTCCATACGGTATCGTTTGATGCCACCATTCAAACGACGACGGAATCGTTGTGCGAAAGGTGCATTGACGTTGGCGGAAAGATTGCGGGTGTGGTCGTCGGTTTCGGGTTCATGGTCGATCAATCGACTGGCCAGTCCGACCCGGGCGTCGTCCGGCTGACGATGGACGCAAACCTTACCGAATCCGCAGTCATTCTTGAACGGTTCGCTGCGCATTTCGAAGATCAAGGCGCGGGCTTTATTGTGGGCATCGCGTCGGTCGCGGGGGATAGAGGCCGACAAAGCAACTATATCTACGGGGCAAGCAAAGCGGGGTTCGCCACATACCTTCAAGGACTGCGCAATCGGCTGCACAAACAAGGCGTGCGCGTTTTGGCTGTGAAACCGGGCTTTGTCGATACGAAGATGACTTGGGGTTTGCCCGGTCTGTTCCTGGTTGCAACGCCGGACGCCGTCGGACAAACGATTCTTCGCGCTGTTCAGCGGGGCAAGGACACGATCTATGTCCCCTGGTTTTGGCGGTACATCCTGCTGATTATTCGCGCGATTCCCGAGCGCATATTCAAACGCTTATCCCTGTAGCGAGCTCTCTGCAACAACGTTTAACTCATCGTCTTCATTGATGTACCTATGTTCACGAACCGCCGCCAGAAAATCCGCGTAGTATTCCGGATTCGACGCAAGGTCATCGATCATTCCGATGCACCGTTCAAAAAAACGTTCGTTGAGCGCAGTCCCGCATTGCGACATGTATTGACGCGTCACGCTCGTGGCGACTTGCAGCCGGTATTGGTCATGTACGCTGCCCGAACCCACGAAATATTGTTCGTACGTCTTGGTTGTGGAAAGTTTGGGACATGGGGCGAACGCGCAATTGCTCGGCTGATTGTCGCCCAGCCCGCAACGATGCGTCGTTGCGTCCAAG
Source organism: Candidatus Hydrogenedentota bacterium (assembly GCA_029262095.1). Lineage (GTDB taxonomy): Bacteria > Hydrogenedentota > Hydrogenedentia > Hydrogenedentales > SLHB01 > JAJDAB01. The sequence continues at coordinate 15,039 of JAJDAB010000249.1, read as the reverse complement.
AATTCGCACTTACCACTATCGGACTGCCGGAATGTCAGCATGTTTGCATCCAACGGACTCGGTTCATCAGCGACATGCTCGCTCCAGAATGCGACGATTTGTTTCCCGCAAGCCTGCGCGGCCTTCTGGATATCATCGAGCGTCGCTGCCGCATGATTGCAGCAACTTTCTCGCGCTGTGCACTTGTTGCAGTTATAAGTCATCGCGGCCGTCTGACCATCGTCGTCTCTCGCGACTTTGATCCGATCGTCAACGGTACCGGCGAGAAGGCTTGCGAGGTCAGATAAGCAGACCGCGTAGTCAGCGGGATTGTATTGTGAGCCGTTCCTGGCGATATATGTTGATGTCACCGTGCGCGCGTGAATCATTTGCAACAGATCGGAGTGGCCATCGACATTGTTGTAGACCGTGCCCCATTCAATGCCCACATCACCTTTCTCAAAACCCGGGTCTTGCGCGCAATGATAGGTCTGGCAAACCCACGGTTTCGCGGGGTGGATTCCGCAACGGTCTTGATCGTCCATGTGAAAGCAGCGGCCGCCCTCGCCCTTGCGGAACGTGAATTGTGGAATATCATCGCTTGGATCGATCGGGTCGACGTACTTTTCCAAGCACTCGCCCGGGTCGACGCCGAGGTATTTCGCCATTCGGTCGATATCCGACAGCGTCAAGTGAATCGTCAGACCGAAGCAACATTTGTTGCACGTACCGCACTCGAACGGTTTCGCCATCAGCGAATTCGCCGGGCACGGTTGTGGCATTGGACACCCATCATGTAACTAGGTATCGGCGAGAATCACGACACCTTGAATCGAGCCAGCTGGGTTGACGGCGAGGACGGGGAGGCCGTAAACTGATTAACCCGCCTTCGTGACGGTTTGTGGAGTGCTCGGTGCCAAACTATCAATTGCGTAACCTCAATAACTTCAACGCTTTCCGTGGCCCTGTCGTTTTCATCATCATGGACGGCATTGGCATCGGGAAGCAGGACGAATCGGATGGCGTCCACCTCGCGTATACGCCCGAGTTGGACTGCTTATTCGAGGCCCCACTCTTCACGACCCTAAAAGCCCACGGCACGGCTGTGGGTATGCCTAGCGAAGACGATATGGGCAACTCCGAGGTCGGGCACAACGCATTGGGTGCTGGTCGAGTCTTTCCCCAAGGCGCGAAACTCGTCGCGGAAGCCATATCGAGTGGACGCATATTTGAAGGCGCCGCTTGGAAAGAGGCCCTTACACGCGCCAAGCAAGGCGGTACGTTGCACCTTATGGGACTACTGTCCGACGGCAACGTTCACAGCCATATCGATCACGTACTAGCGATGCTCGACCGGGCCGCGTCGGCGGATGTGCCTCGCGTGCGGCTGCATGTCCTGCTAGATGGCCGCGATGTGGATCAGCGCAGCGCACTGCGGTATCTAGAAACGCTTGAAGCGAAACTTGCGGCGTTGAATGCCGCCGGGGCCGATTTCTGCATTGCATCAGGTGGCGGTCGAATGATTACAACCATGGACCGCTACGGTGCCGATTGGTCCATCGTCGAACGCGGTTGGAAAGCGCATGTACTCGGCGATGCGCGTGCATTCGCTTCTGCTTCCGAAGCCGTTCAAACGTATTACGACGAAGACCCACGTATAACCGATCAATACTTAGAGCGTTTTGTGATCACTGAGGATGGTAGTCCGGTAGGCACAATCGAAGACGGCGACGCGGTCATATTCTTCAATTTTCGCGGTGACCGCGCGATGGAAATGTCGCAGGCGTTCGAGGACAAAGATTTCGACCATTTTGATCGACAGCGACATCCGGATGTCTTCTATGCCGGCATGATGCAATACGATGGCGATGCGCATATCCCCAAGCATTTTCTCGTAGAGCCGTCGGAAATCGACGGTACGATTAGCGAATACTTGTGCGCATCCGGCGTTTCATCGTATGCGATCTCCGAGACGCAGAAATTCGGCCATGTCACCTACTTCTGGAATGGCAACAACTCGGGCTATATCGATGAATCGCTTGAGACCTACGTCGAAATTACGTCGGACCGCGTGCCCTTCGATCAACGCCCGACCATGAAGGCGGCGGAAATTACCGATGCGCTCATTCAGACGATTCGTGGAGGCCAGCACAAATTTATCCGCGTGAATTATCCCAACGGTGACATGGTCGGGCACACGGGCGTGCCGATCAGCGTACGCATGTCGGTGGAGGCGGTCGACCTATCGTTGAGCCGATTGTTGCCGGAGATAGAAAAGGCCGGCGGCATCGCTGTAATTACTGCCGATCACGGAAACGCCGATTGCATGTTCACGATGAAGAACGGCAAACGTGAACCGATGGTTGCTCACACGCTCAATCCCGTGCCGTTTATGGTTCAAGATTATTCCGGCGCGAACCGATGGAAGATGCGGCCTGCGGATACGCCCGGGCTTAGTAATGTAGCGGCGACATTGATGACCTTGCTTGGTCTTGAGCCGCCCGAGGCCTACGACCCGTCACTCCTGGAGTTGGAATAGCCCATGAAGAAGTGGTTGAAACGAATCGCGATTGTCCTAGTTCTGCTCCTGGCAATTCCACTGCTTACGATCGCGTATTGGATGAAAGGGCCGAATCGATCCTACCGTGTCGACTACCTATTGCAAAGCGTAGCCGCCGCGGAAGACGAACCCCTGCAAGTCGGCGCGGCGATGAGAGATGTCACGCCGCCATTCGACGAGTACGAACCGTGGACGGACGCCAACGGAGACAGCCGATACGACCCCAAGGACGGCGACACCTACGAAGACGAGAACGGGAACGGTCGCCCGGACTTAGTTTGGCTGGGTGGGTTTGCAGGCAATAGGCCTGCGACCGGAGTTCACGACCCACTGTGGTCGCGCGCGATCGCCTTGCGCTATGGCGGCCTAACCATCGCCATTGTTTCTATTGATAGCGTGGGGATGACGCATGAGCAGTTTATCGCCATTCGCAAATCACTCGATCCCGACTTGGGCATTGACCACGTCATGTTCTCGACCACTCACACCCACAGTGGACCGGATACGATGGGTATTTGGAGCAATTCGAATGACATACCTGGCCTATTGCTTGGCACACATTTCAACGATGAATACATGGAACGCATTCGCGCACTGACTAGAGAAGCCATTCACGAGGCCGTTCGAAAACTAGAGCCCGCCGAAATGATTTGTGCGCAGGCCGAGGTGGAAAAGCCGGGCTTCGTTCGCGATTCGCGGCAACCCGACGTTCATGACCGGCATATTACCATGGCGCGATTCGTGCGCCAGTGGACGGATGAGACCATCGCCACCATGGTGTCATGGGGCAACCACCCGGAAGTATTGAATGACGACAACACGCTTATCACTGCGGACTTTCCGTTTTACTGGCGCGACGGCGTCGAATACGGGGTCGTAAATCCGAACGGCGCTGAAGGCATCGGCGGCATGTGTATGTTCCTGCAAGGCGCGTGTGGCGGATTGATGACACCACTCAACATCGAAGTGCCGCACCGCGATGGCGAACAGGCCTTCAGCGAGGCGGACTATGCGAAATCGCAAGCATTGGGCGAAAACCTGGCGTTGCTGACACTAGAGACGTTACGCGGCGATGCCGCTTGGAAAGAGGAAAACCCCAGCATTCGTGTCGCAGCGAAAACGATATTTGCGCCGCTGGGCGGCGTGTTTAAGTACGCGATTATGCTCGGCGCGGTGCATCCCGGTTACTTCTGGGGCAAGGCGCGCACGGAAGTAAATGTCATCCGCATCGGCGATCTGGAAATTCTCGCAGTACCCGGCGAAATTTATCCTGAAATAGTGGATGGCGGCGTCGAACAACCTGAGGGCGCTGATTTCAGTGTTGCGCCGATTGAGACGCCGGGATTGCGCACGTTGATGCAGGGCAAAGTGAACATGGTAGTCGGCCTTGCGAACGACGAGATCGGATACATCGTGCCAAAGAGCCAATGGGACGTGGAAGCGCCGTTTGCGTATGAACGCGAAAAAGCGCAATACGGTGAAGAAAATTCCGGCGGCCCGGAAACAGCGCCGGTCGTGTACCGCGAATTAGTTGAATTGATGGAGCGGCTGCATGCAAACGAGTGATGAAATAGCGGGCAAAGCCCAATACACCGAGGAGAGTACTCGGCGTTACGAAGTCGTGTTCGGTCAGGATTTCCTCAGTACTGGTGGACTCGATACGACAAGACCGTTGTGTGCGGCGATGGGCCTTCAGGCCGGCAATCGTGTTTTGGACGTCGGGTGCGGCCTCGGTGGCGGTGCGTTTCATATGGCGCGCGAATACCGCGCGCATGTGATCTGTATTGATTTGGAGCCGGGTCTGATTGCGTCGGCCGAACGCCGCGCAGCAGCGCACGGTATAGAGGATATCGACTTTATCTTCGGCGACGTCCTAGAAACGCCGGACGGCGATGGGGCATTCGACTGGTTTCACAGCCGCGATGCCTTTCTGCATATCGAGGACAAAACCCGGTTGTTTCAGCGTGCATTCGACCTGCTCAAGCCAGGTGGCCGCGTCTTCGTCACCGATTACGGTCACGGTGCCGAGCCATTGTCGGACGAATTTGCTACATATGCGAATGCGACGGGCTATAACCTGCTCACCGCAGAGGCGTATACCCAACCGATCGAACAGGCTGGTTTCGTAGACGTGCGCGTCGAAGATCAAACGACCTCATTCCTCGAAGTTTTGCGAACGGACCTTGCGTGTATCGCCAACCCCGAAACGCCGCTGACCGAATCAGATCGTGCGTACCTCAACGAACGGTGGAAACTCAAAGAACGCGCATGCGAGGCGGGGCATATGCGCTGGTGGCACATTCATGCCACGCGCCCGGGTTGAGTTCATCGTCTTCGAGTGATCCGGAATTCAATTCATTCTGGATTCGTTCTTTCTTCGCCGTAGGAGTACGGCTCGTCCGGTTATGCGCTGCGGGCCTGGCCGTCTGTACCGTGCTTTACTTTCTTGCGTCCTACAACCGCACCGCCGAAACCACCACACACTTTGTGACATGGTACGCGCTCATTGGTCTCGCGGGTATCGCAGTCGCCCTGATCGCACGCCAACGGAAACTCGCTGCCCTATGCCTGGTGTTCACGCTATTTTTTGTCGCGCTCATCGCGCCATGGTATTTGGCGCAATCACCGCAACCAACGAGCAGTGATCCAAATCTGCGCGTGTTGACCGCCAACGTACATTCCATTAACGAACAGACATCTCTATTGCTGGACCTCGTGGTACAAGAGGATCCGGACATAGTTATGATTCAAGAATTATCGCCGATGTGGGTCCGGGCCTTGCAGTCGTTACGCGACGCCTATCCGTACCACGTCGAGCGCGGCCGGCCGGACCATTTCGGAATTGGGTTGTATAGCCGATGGCCACTGGAGAATTCAGAAGTATTCAATCTCGCCGATGATCGGTATCCCGCGATTCGCGCGGACATCCAAGTCAACGGGCGGCTGATATCGGTCTTGAACATGCACACGATGCCGCCACTGACGAGTGCCGCATTTGAATTGCGCAATGCGCAGCTAGCGGCGGCGGGCGAGTTTGCGAACGGCGTGGACGACCTCGCAATCGTCGCGGGCGATTTGAATATCACCATGTGGTCGCCATATTACCGAGCACTCGAATCCAAATCCGAATTACGGAACGTCCGGCGTGGTTTTGGCATTATCCCGACGTGGCCCGCGAACTTGCCGTTGTTAGGACTTGCTCTAGATCACGTATTGGCATCGCCGGATATCCTGGTCGTCGACGTTGAGCCTGGACCAGACATCGGATCAGATCACTTACCGCTACTCGTGGAGTTGTTTGTGCCAGAGTTAGACGAGCTCGTAGATCCGACTCTGAGGCGGTAGTCGTTAGCCGTCACGCCGCCTCAGAGTCGGAACTACGAACGTCATGTAATGCTGGTGTTTGTCCTAGAATCGCGATCCCGTCAATTCAACGTCTGCACCTGCCCATGCCTTATCAAAACGCGCCTTAATTTCATCGGTCTTCGGATTGTCTGTCGCCTTCATGCACTGCCACACGCCGTAGAGCGAGTAACCGTTCTCTGGATTTTTGCGTAGGTCGTCCCAATACACGACCTCCGCTTCAACGTATTGCCCGGCTTCAAGCAGCACGGCGCCGAGCGAGTGGCGGACTGGATACGGCCAATCCGGCGGCTCGTTGTACAGCATGCTGTCTTCGAGCCGAACAGCTCGCGACAAATGACTGATGGCCGCATCGTAGTCTTTCTGCAATGCGGCGATTTCGCCCGCCAAAACATGCGTCGCAATCGTTAATACAACGCCTGCATTTGAAAACCCGATCAAGCTCTCGGGCAATTCAGGGTCTTCCGCAATGTCTATCAATTTCTTCAACTCATCCGATGCCTTACTGGGCTTGTCCGTTCGCGCTAGGGCGATACCGCGTGCGTAATGCCAAATGCCGCGCAAAAATGTGAGGTCTTTATTCGGTTCCGCGAGACCAAGAATCTCGTCCCACTTACCGAACCGGCTCAGCGTATACAATGGCAAGGCCTGAAACGTCTGGTGCAACGCCCAGTCTTCACCGGTATACCCTTTGTCTACCGCGTTGGCCGCAACTTTTTTCGCTGCGGAGATGGCGGTTTCGCTGTCGCCCTCGAATGTCGCGGAATGCACAATGAAATGAACGTTATGTGGATAGTAATGCGCGGGATACATCCCCTGCGCTCGGCATTGCGTGATATATCCCTCGTCCGCTTTCGCCGCCTCGATATTCGATTGCGTCCCATCCGCATACCGGCCCACACGAACGTAGATATGTGAAGGCATGTGCACGATGTGCCCCGCACCCGGCATTAAGGTTGTGAGTGCGTCCGCGCTCCGTATGGCCAATTCAGGGTGATGCGCTTCCACGATGTGGATGTAGTAATGGTGCGCACCCGCATGTTTCGGGTCCAACTCAATCACGCGTTCGATTGCGTCGACGATCCCTTGTGTCCCTGCGCGTGGCTTGCCGTCTGCGGTCCAATAATCCCACGGCATGGTATTCATCATGGCGTCCGCATAGAGCGTGAGCGCATCCGCATCGTCCGGGTACTTGGCGATGAGGTTGTTCATCGCCGCCGCATAGGCGAGGTCGAATTCCAATCGGTCTTCTGCGTACGTATCCGTATAGCGTGTCGCGAGTGCATCGATATAATCGCGCTCCTGGTCGCTAACATTGCCCTTCAGCGAGACGGCTTTCTGAATTGCTTCGTATGTAATGGGGACATTGCTCTCCTGCATCGGCAGATTGAGGTTGGGTCCGGTAACGAGCGCCAAACCCCAATACGCCATCGCACAATCCGGGTCCAGGCGAATCGCTTCCTTGAAAGACCGCGCCGCTTCATGGTGATTGAACGCGTACGCCATATTCAGGCCCTGGTCGAAGAACAGTTGCACCCGATCGGACTTGGCCGTAATCTTGTGGCTGTGATCGCCGAGTCCTTCAAGGATCGGCGCGATTTGGCCGTCTGTTAGCCGTGGGTCTTTGCCCAACACCGGGTTCTCCCGATCCTGTTGCGCAGACACACTTAGCGCAACAACCCACACGGCGACCGAAGTCGCGAATACGAACCGATAAGCAAATCTCTTTTCACACACAATCTAACCCTCCCGATTGGATTAGTCCTGCGCGGCACCGCGCGGACATCCATTTAGTATAGTAAGTACGAAACCACACTCAACGGAATCTACAATCATATTACACAAACCGCTGCACTACAACATTCTGCGACTGCCCAATTCTCGTCATCTAACGCCAGCAAACATCTTACAGCGCAACCCTCGCGACACAAATACCGACACACAACAGCCACAAGGCACCTCGCAACAAATCTATGGACATCACACCAAAACAACTCGAACAAGTGTTCGCGAATGGCCTCAAGCGCATTCTCGGGGAAAAACTTCACGGTGCTTATATCTACGGTGCAGCAGCCTTCCCCGACGCAGTTCCCACAGGAGATATTGACTACCACGTCATTCTAAAGAGCGGACTCACCGATTCTGAACGTTCGGAGCTGGAGATGTTTCACGAGTCTCTGGCTGAGCAGTATCCACCTCTCGGCGGTGAGATGGATGGCTACTATATCCTTCTCGCCGACGCTCGACGCGAGGCACCGCCCAGGAGCCAGATGTGGAGACGGGCCACCGATGATTCCTGGGCTCTACACCGCGAACACATTCGTGCCGGGCGGCGTATCGTTCTTCACGGGCCAGAACCCAGGGAGATTTATCCGCGTGCGTCTTGGCCTGAGATCGAGAGTGCCTTGTATGGAGAGCTGGACTATGTTGAGAAGCATCTGCACGAATACCCTGACTACTGTATTCTCAACCTTTGCCGTCTGATTTACAGTTTCGAGACCAAGGATGTTGTCGTCTCCAAAGCCCGAGCATCGGACTGGGCTTGCGATGCTTTACCGGAGTGGAAACATCTAATCGAACTGGCAAGGATATCGTATGCCGGCCAAGCCACAGCACAAGATAGGCAGTTCATGCTTGCGGAGGTCGGAGCACTTCTCGAATTCGCATATACGCGGATTGAGCGTGCATCTTAAAAAGAGCGCCAACAAGGCGATGCAGCGGACTAATGCTGCTGAATGCACCTATGGGAGAAACCAAAAAGAGCAAACCAACAGCTTTGTCACAGGAGAAAACACCAAGCCCTTGAAAAACAAGCCCCGAACACCGTCTACTATGAAAGTCCAACCGCCGAAGCACAGGCCTCGGCTTAACCCCATGGACGATCCACTTAACAAATCACGTAACGTGTCCAACCAATGGGGTCCACCTCTTACAACCCGATAGTTCAACGGATAGAAGTTACAGGGGAAAGTCACGCGACGACACCAGGCGTAAGTCGTTGCCAAAGCAGCCAACCGGTTACACTTAGCAACGAACAGATTAACGAATCTCAAGAACGACGATAGCACCCCCCGAACTATAGTAAGTAAGCGTCAGTTGGGGAAATCTATGAATTCACGAAGAGTTTGCGCGACCTGCGCTGCATTAGTCTTGAGTTTTTGCGGCCAAGCCACCGAAATCCGCTTGGTTGGACTCGGCGATTCCGTCGAGTTATTCACGGACGAACACGGCATCCCGCATATCTATGCGACATCCTGGCCCGACGCCGCGCGTGTGTTGGGATACGTTCACGCCTCCGATCGATTGTGGCAGATGGACCTGTTGCGGCGCCGCGCTTCCGGCACGCTCGCCGAAATAATGGGGGGGTCGTCACTCGATCACGATATTCATATGCGCCGCCTGGGAATCCGCAGCACTTGTGAAGCCTTGTGGAACTCGGGTGACGTACCCAAAGCGTTAGTCCAGGAACTCGAAGCGTACGCCGAAGGCGTCAACGCACGCATGCGTTTCATGGCGGCAGAGGGATTTGGGAAACCGTTCACTATGCTCGAATACACGCCCGAGCCGTGGACCCCGGTCGACTCGCTGGTGTTCATGAAGTACATGGGCTGGGACCAGTCCGGCACGGACGATGACCTTTGGCTGGGGATCATGGTCGAGAAATTCGGCGCGGACGTTGTAGACGAGCTTTGGCCGATCGACCGGCCGTATGAATCAGCACAAATATCAACGGCCCAAACCACTGAACGGATAAACGTACCGAATGCCGAGGGCGCCTATGCGGCGGCGATGGACGCGATGCAAGGAGCGCTCTCTCCGCGCGGCCCTGCATTCGGAAGTAACAATTGGGCGATCTCAGGCACGAAAACGCGGTCGGGAAAACCCATCCTCTCCAGTGATCCGCACCTGGGATTTACGTTGCCATCAATCTGGTATATCGCACACGTGAACGTTGACGGCGAGAACATCGCAGGCGTTACCTTCCCGACCAGCCCACATATCGTCATCGGCCATAACGATCGTTTGGGCTGGGGCATTACCAATCTGCAAGCGGACGCCGTCGACTATTTCGTCGAGTCACGACATCCATTTTCGCGCGATAAATACCTTCACAAAGGAGAATGGAAGTCCTTTGATATCCGGACCGAACAAATCGCTGTCCGTGGCGAAGGCCAACGTACAGTGGTGTTCGAGTCTACGATTCACGGCCCAGTGATCACGAACGACGAGCGCACGATCACGTTGCAATGGACCGGGCTCGGACAAACGACGGAGTCGATCGCGATCTGGAAAATGAATCGCGCGCGAAATTTCGATTCTTGGTACCGCGCTGCACAACAGATGACGGTCCCGGGGATCAATTTGGCCTATGCCGACGTCGATGGCACGATTGCGCTCTATTCCGCAGGCGCGTTTCCGAAGCGTGCGAAGGGCGCTGGTCGGACCCCGATGCCCGGCGCGAGTGGTAAGCACGATTGGACGGAAATGATTCCAGCCGATGAGATGCCGCTCGCACTGAATCCGCCCGAAGGCTTCGTCGCATCCGCAAACGCACGTCCTGCGGATGCGGAGTACCCTTACTATCTTGGGTGGATATGGGATGTGGGTTATCGGCATCGACGAATCGCGTCGATGTTGAAAACGGCGAAAGACGTCACGACTGGTGACATGCGGGGTATGCAATCGGGGGTTTACGACCTCGCGGCGGAACGGTTTCTGCCGACGATGCTCTCGGAGCTAAAGGGCCAGGACTTCGCGGAATATCCGTACCGGCGTGCAATCAAAGCACTCGAGAATTGGGACTACCGGGCGACGATTGACTCGAATGCACCCGCGATTTGGTTGCGTTGGTTGGACCATTACCGGAAACTCGTGTGGGATGCGCAGTGGTCCACGCGCAGCATGGAAAAACGATCCGGCTCATGGGGATTTTCCGGTATCAACCGCCGTGAGCCCGTGTTGGAAGTACTAGAGAAGATGACACGCGAAGATCCCGAATCGCCGTGGTTCGATTCGCCGAGTACATCGTGGAAAGAAACGCGCCACGACATCGCGTTAAGCTCCTTCATCACTGCGATGGGCACGCTCGAACGACAATTTGGAAAAGACGTTGCCGGATGGAAATGGGGAAACACGAATCTGCTTCGCATCGAATCGCTGCTCCAAGACCCGGATCTGCGTCGCGTCGGCGAACCGGTGCCGGGCACGATGTTCACCATAAATCCGGGCGGCGATGTAGGCCCCGTAAGCAGCGGCGCGAGCTGGCGCATGATCGTCGACTTCGCCGCGACGGAGAAGAGTGTCGGCATCTATCCCGGTGGCCAAAGCGGCCATGCGGACAATGTCCACTACGACGACTTCATGGGGCGCTGGGCACAAGGTGACTACGTGCCGATCCATTCAACGAGCGATCGAGAACAACTGTCCGAGGAGACACGAGACTCAATCGTTTCGTTCACCCCGTAATCGGTCAGTCCAAGTACGTATCAAACCACTCCGCGACATCAACGTACTGCTTTTCGATACCGTCCCAATACGTGTGTCCGCCACCGGGTTGAACGATGAGCTTAACCGGCAATTCAGCTTTCTCATATTCTGTCTTCAATATCTCAGACTGCTGAACCGGCACCGTCTTATCCTTGTCGCCGTGGATGAGTAGTAGGGGAGGGTCATCAGGCGTAAGAAAATAAATCGGGGAGATCGATTCGAGCTGTTCGGTCAGGTTTGTGACCGTCCCGAAGATTTCTTCAAACATGCCGGGGCGCACTTTTTCGATCAACTTATAGCCATCCGCTCCACCCCAATTGATGAGGTCGGTGGGCGGAAACCACGAAACGATAGCCTGTATTCGGCTGCTGACCCGTTCGACCGGATCCTTGGCCTCGGCGTTGCCGTCGTCGCCGGCCATTCCGACCATCAATGCGAGATGCCCGCCTGACGAACCGCTCGTGATGCCGATGTTGTCGGGGTCGATTCCGTAGTCCGCGGCATGCAGCCGGACGAAACGCACGGAACGGCGAATGTCTTCGATCATCTCCGGTACACGAAATCGCGGTCCGCTACCATGCCGAACGACGAATACCGTGTACCCGCCATGTAGTAATCCCATGCCCCAATGGTCGCGTCGACGTTTATCCACATCTGCCTGGACGTTGGACTTGCCGGACTTCCAACTCCCGCTGGACACTAAGATGATGCCGATGTCCTTCGCACCCTGCTCGGGCGTCAACACGTCCAGCGTGAGGCCCATGCCATCTTTCTGGCCATAGACCACGTCTTCGACTGCTGCGTACGGCACGATTAGCGTTTCAATACCGGCATAACTGATTCCGTGAGCAAAGAGCGACGCGGTGACGAAGACCGAGAACTGTAACGTGCGATTCATAACGACTCCTATCGACAAAATATTATCGTATTTGAAAGGTTTGTAGTTCCGACTCTGAGGCGGCAGAACTCTTACCTAACACGTGCCGCCTCTGAGTCGGAACTACAAACAACGTTAACCAAGTTTCCATGGCGCGCGATACTCATAATGCAGAAGATCATTCGCCGACTGGGGTGATGTGATGCGTTCCGCGTCCGCGTCCCAATTGATGCGAGCCTTAGTGTCTAGCGCGATGTTGCCGAGTAATGCGATGGTCGTCGACCGATGGCCGATTTCAACGTCCGCCTTCGGTTTCTCACGCGATTTGATGCAATCGAGGAAATCACGGACATGTTCCTGGGTGAGGTTCGAGTTAGCGTCTTGCGATTTCTCCTGAACTTCCTCCAAGCGCGGTTCGGGATCTTGGAACTGGCCGCCGCGTTCCGGACGAATGGTATAGCCGCGGCTCCCGGCATAGAGCGTTCCATTCGTGCCGCGTATTTCGATTTCCGCACCGCCGGGGAACATCGGTGCGCCGCTCGCCTCGTATTGGCCGAACAGCAGGAGTCGCCCGCTCGCGAATTCGAATGTCCCTTCCATCGTGTCGGGGATGCTGCGTTGATCTTTGACCGCGAACTGTCCGCCATGAACGGAACACGACGCAATCGCCTCCTCGCCCGCGAGCCAGCGCAGCAAGTCGAAATAGTGAACACCCCAGTTCGTCATCTGCGACGAATAGTCCTTCCACCAACGAAACCGGTACGGCGCGATGTTCGCGTTGTACGGACGCTTTGGCCGCGGCCCCAGCCACATGTCCCAATCCAAATTGTTGGGCGCTGCACTATCCTCAACAAACCCGATGCCATCCGGCGCCATATTGCTCAGGCGGTATGCGCGCAAGGCGGTCACTTCCCCGAGGCCGTCGCTCTGAATCAATTCTGCGAGATGCGCATACATTTTCGACGATCGCCGATGCGTACCGACTTGTACGACCCGTTTGTTCCGGCGCGCCGCCTCAACCATTCGCCGGCCTTCATGAATCGTAAATGACATCGGCTTTTCGACATAAACATCCTTGCCCGCATTACACGCATCAATGGTCTGCAACGCGTGCCAATGATCGGGAGAAGCGACGAGTACCGCATCGATGTCATCGCGATCCAACATTTTACGGTAGTCGGTGTACCGGTCGAGCGTACCACCGATCTTTTCCACTTCCTTATCGAGGTGCGGCTCGAACACATCGCATAGCGCCACGATTTCCGCATCCGCATGCGGCAACGTCGCGTCTACTAACTGGCCGCCGCGATTCCCCGTGCCGATGACGCCTATCCGCACCCGTTCATTTGCGGAATCGGATGCCTGAGCCCGGGCGGTCGCCGCAATTGCAGCAGCGGCTGCGCCGGACTTCACAAAATCGCGTCTTGATAGTTTGCTTGTCATACCGGTTTCCCTTTGTGTCCGTTCGTTTTCTACCGATCTTGCCATTATAGGGCGCGAGCAGCTATCTGACGAATCGACCGCGCCAGTTCATTCGGCAGTACAAGAATGCTCAACAGCACAAGATTGATGAACAGATTCGCCCTGATCTCACGGGGCATCCCGCTTCGGTCACGATTAGTATTTCTCGTCGCGTCCGCCAATTGCGCGAATCGCGAGCATGGTGATCGCAGTACCCGTCGCGAGCAAGGTGATTGGCGGAAGGTACCCCGGCCACGATGAGTACGCTTGCCACGTTGGGTAGCCGAGCAGTGCGGCGTGTACCCCCGTGACCACGAGGATGAGCCTACCCACGCCGAGTCGTAAGCTTGGCGACCCGTTTCCGTTCGGCAATGCAACGAACAAGTACGTGGCGATGATTGCTCCAGCGATTCCGAACGCGAGCCCAGCCTCGATATTTGCGAAGTATGTGCCGTCGTCGCGGAAATACTTCTTGAAGTATGCCGGTGAGAGGATCGCCATGGACATCACACCGTGCATTATCATCAAGAAGAATCCCGCTTTGCCATACTTCTTTCGATTCTCCCGTGTACGGGCAATGAGTGAAAGTCCGAGGAGGATAAGGCTTGCCATCGCCGTGCCTTTGTTCGCGACATAGAGCGGGAATAGCCGGAAGGGTACATCGCCAAACAGGTGATACCTCACAACGGCGTACCCGATTGAGGAGAAGATTATCGCTGCGATTGGTTTGAAAACTTTCATAGAGCGTTGTGGTGCATCAACCTTCGGCCTAGCGAGGTGATATGCCACCGACCCACCAGGGGCTTGACCAGGCGCGTGTACCATCGAGTTGCGTGACGCGAACGTAGTAGTAGTCGTCATGGGTGGACGCGTCCGTTTCCGTGTATTCGAACACTCGATCCATCGAACCCTCCGCGTCTACAATTTCGAACGAAATTCCGTCCGTGAACCGGCCTTCCTGCAACGGTATTGATACAGGATTCGGACTCGAGGGGAGGGCCGTGCTCAAGCTGCGTTTCGGAAATACGGAGGGTCGATAGACGATGGGGTATGTGATGCCGTGCTCGACCGCCGGATTCAAGTCTACGATCACGTTCGACGCGGACGACGCGCCCGATAGCTCGACCAATATCGTGTTACCTCGACCGCGTGTCTCATTGTGAAAGAGAATTACCTGACCGTCATCTTCGCTTATTTTCGCGAATTCGACGTAGGGATTACTGAGTCCGGGAACGTTCACAGACTCAATTGCCGCGTTTTCAAATCGAATAGACCCTTCCCAAATGCGGTCGCCTCTAGGACTATCCCGCAG
>JAJDAB010000248.1 GCA_029262095.1 Candidatus Hydrogenedentota bacterium | reverse complement strand
CGTTCGCGCGCCGATGAGCGACGATACATTGGGGCCTTTCATTGGGTACGGGCCCATTTTCTCTTTTTCCACTTCGGTGAGTCCGCCGAATCGGCCTGCACGAGTGATGACGCGATTCGGGCGGCCATCGGATGCCGAGTAAAAGGGCGAGACGAAACAACAGGTGTTACCGGACAAGAAAGCAGCATTCATTCCGTCATCAACTGCGGCCTTGACGTGGTTGAACTGTTCAAGGCTCCAGTATTCATCGTGGCCGACAGATATGAAGGAACGCGACCGCGCGAGGCACGTTGCATCCGCATGGACATCCGTGTTCGAACAATACGTGACGTCGTAGCCTTCACGCTCGAGCCAATAGGCGAGCGGAAACTCCCATAATAGGAACTCCCCGGAACCTTGCGATAACGGCGCATCGAGAATCTGACAATATTTCCCGTAGGGCCGGTCGTAGCTCACATGGATGTCCGGCTTGAGTGCCCATTGGCTTTCGCCATCGTCGTACAGGGCGTATTGGTCAGGCCAACGGTTATAGGCCTGCCATGTATTGTCGCTGCACTGGAATAAGACGTCGGCTTTGCGATCATCGCGCACGATGAAAATCACGTAGCTTTGATAGCGTCCTTCCACCAGTGACAGTTTGCCAAGGTAGACACCGCTCAACCAATCCTCCGGCACTTCGACTTCCGCGCACGATTCCCAGCGGCACTCGCGGACTCGCTTCTCCCCCACTTCCGGGTCCGGCTGGACCGCGCCATCGAACGGGCCGAGATGCGAAACATGGCGCGCACCGGCACCGCCGTAATAGCCCATGCGATACACATCTATCGTGAACGGTGCAGACGGGTTCGTGCTTACAAAAAACGAAAGCGTTTCCCCGGCACGAATGCTTGCGTGCGAAACGTAGCCCTCGATCCACGGACAACGGTATCGCGTCACGGGATCGACGCGCGTGTAGGTCAGTTGCCAATCCGTAGTGCCTGGCAGTGCGTTTTCACGATCAATTCTCGCGGCTCGATCACCCGCCGCCAAACCAAGACGCGATGTCGCGGCGAGGCCTGCCCCCGCCAATCCTTTGAGAACCGTTCGGCGCGTTGGTTTTGCGTATTCGCGATTCGGCATTGACGTCCCTTTTCGCAACGTGAGGAATTCCTCGCCGCCTATTGAAGCATAATCTAGTTGGGTATTGCGTTTGCATCAACTGGGATGCTCGCGTCGAACTCTCGTTCCGACGACGCATCTGGAGCGACAACCGTCTCGTCGGACTCAGGATGCGTTTCGTATTGCTCCGCTGATTCTGCCCATTGCGAAACGCTTCGGTTCATGATGCCTCGCGCAAGCTGTTCCATCCACGATGAATTTTGCGGTGGTGGCGGCGGCTCCTCATACCACGGCGCGTTGATAGTCCGGGAGAACGCGTTGAAAGTCGATTCAACATTTTGCCAAGCGACACCTCTGCGATCACCAACGTAGAAGTATGTCCCCACGAGTCCTAAGCCCATTGCAATCACGATCATCGTTATCCGCATTGCGACACGGCGGAGATTTGACTTGCCCGCTACGTTATCTGAACGTCGATCTTTTTTTGGGTTCTCGTGCACACGCCGACTATAGCAAACGAGCGTAAAGCGCCTTGCGTTACGTCATCGCTATCACTGAACTATGCAAAAACCACCTCGCGCCAGCACGACCGTCTCGAAACAGTGGAACGCGAGAGCAGAGTCACGAATATCGACTCCACCCTCCTCGCCCAATACAAGATCAATCCGCAATGCGCGCCACGTTCGAGAAGTACATCAGAATCCGTTCCGACGGACACCAAGGGCAAGATCGGCGGGAACCCCTTTTAACAAAGGGCGAAACGCACTTTTTGATTTATTTACGGAGCTTCAGCTTTCGCATTTACCTCACTAAAATGATTGCTTACCGGACGGTCGGTTTTTTGCTTTACATTCTAGAAATATGTGATAGACTACACCCCTGGGTTGAATTAGGTGCGTATTCCGTCAATGGAAAGCTAGTGCTTTGTGCGTCGTCATGGCCTCATGCCTGGTACGCCTGAGTGGCTGCTCGCATCACGAGTGTTTTAACTTTGAGAAGGGAGTTTCCAGCCTATGCAGAAACGTAGGGGTTTTACCCTCATCGAGCTGCTCGTAGTAATTGCAATCATTGGTATCCTTGCAGCGATCCTCTTGCCGGCATTGGCCCGTGCGCGTGAAGCCGCGCGTCGCGCCAGCTGCCAGAACAATCTTAAGCAAATCGGCCTGGTTGGCAAAATGTATGCCAACGAGTCCCCGGGCGAAAAATGGCCACCGATCGACTTCGGTATCGCCATTGAACCTCTCGGAACCACGTCTGGCTCCGGTGGTAACTTGCTCACGTCCTTCGCGATGCGTCAAAGCACGACGTATCCCGAGTACTTGACGGACCCGAGCATTTTGGTATGTCCTTCGGACTCCAGCAATGGTCTGGTTGATGCCGCCGAAACATCCTGCATCGCGTATGCCTGCACAGTAGTCGTGCCGAGTACAGCGCAAGCGGGTTGTCGCGAGAGTGGCGATGCCAGCTATCTCTACTTCGGTTGGGCGTTTGACCTCGCCGATTCCGATGACCCGACACTTGATGCGTCGGTGATCATCAACGCTTTGCTTGGTGCGATCGGCGTCGCCGGCTCGTTCCCAAGCCCGACGGTAAGTACGGCTCAAGGCACAAACTGCTTTGCCAACTTCCTCGGTACACTGGCAGCAGCCACATCCCGTGAAGCGGCCAACGCTGCTGCGGACGGCAACTGCACAGTACCTGCGGGCCAAGGTAACGGCGCGAACGGTACGACGGTGTTCCGTCTTCGTGAAGGTATTGAACGCTTCATGATCACGGACATCAACAATCCGGCTGCTAGTTCCGTCGGACAGTCCGAGCTCTTCGTCGCGTTGGATGTCGTAGCGACGGTTCCGTCGGCGTACAACCATATTCCGGGTGGATCGAATGTCCTGTACTTGGACGGCCACGTGGAGTTCCAACGTTACATCGATGATAGTGAAGCACCGGTTAACGGCGTTATCGCTCGTGTCTTCGGTGGTATCGTTGATGCGCTTTCCGATGCCAACCCGACGTCGCCTGGTGGCGGTGCCGGTGGTCCGGGTACGTGCAACGACGTTTAATCGCAGTTCGCGTGTAGCCAAATAGTAATAGTTAGTACCTAATACCCAG
>JAJDAB010000247.1 GCA_029262095.1 Candidatus Hydrogenedentota bacterium | reverse complement strand
TCCAAACGTCATCCTCTTTATTATTGAGCTGATCGAGAAACGGCGGCATGTTCGTGCCCGCGCCGTTTCGAATGCTCGAATAGATTTCACCGACCGTCGATCCGCTGTAATACCGTTTCGGTATCGTAAGGTCCGATGCGTCCGCAATGACGTCCATCTGTCCCTTGCCGTCCGGACCGTGACACTCCGTACACATCCGCTTAAAAATCACGCGACCGCGTCCGATGGATGCCTTCGTAAACGGAACGGGGTTTTCGAGTGTCTTGTAATCGATCTCTTCTTCAGACTCATCACCTTTAGTCGCCGCATCCGCGCCATTCCACACGAGCGGTGTAGCGATGAGGAGGGTAACAACTCCGAATATGAATCCTAATCGAATTAAGTAAGTCGACACTGCACAGAACCTCTTTTATTTAGCTAGTGAATTTGTATCGCTCTAAGTTACATGGTCGGTTCGCCTTAGGCATTAGCTCAGGGACACCGATCCGCAGCCCATTAAACTTAGCAGATGGAAGCGTCAACCCTCAATTCGGGAGAAAACCCGTAGGGGCGTCACAGTTGGAAGATGTGGTCGGGCGATTGCGGGGCAAAAAGTGGCGTCCCCAATCAAGGAGAAATTGAAGGACATCGCGGATGCGTCATCTGCAATCGCAAGTATAAGATAAGCCAAATAACTGCGGATTCAGTCAGTATCTACAGGCCAAATCGAATTCCTTTTCTACTCCCCAGGAGTCTTTCAATTACTTAGAACCCTGCCAGATTCTCAGGGTTACGGTCCAAAGTGGTGCACTGCCCCCGACTTTCCAGGCCAGCGTAGCGTCAATCGCTTGACTGTGCTCTTTGTTGCAGCAACCTTGTGATTTCCTGATGCCGTTCCCGGTTAAGATCGTACTTGCTATAAATAAAGATTGAAATGAAAGCAGCTATTGCCATTACTGGCCCGGCAACGATCCCAAGGCGGAGCAAAATATCACTCTCAAGCTCCCCTGGTAATGCGCCAGTAGGCAGGCGGATATACGCATCCAGAAGTATGCCTGCAAAGAAGATTCCGAAAGAACTTGAAGCCTTGGCAAAAAAAGCCCGGGCCGAGTAATAGAGACCTTCCTGTCGCTCACCAGTCTCCAGCTCATTGTCATCGATGATATCGCCGATCATCGACAACATCACTACGGTACTCACGCCCAGCGAGAATGCAAATCCGAAGCGGTTGATCAAGAGCAATGGCAAGAGTGCAGAGTTGCCATTTTCGAACATTAAGCCAAGCAAGCGCAGGTCGACCATTAGTTGAGCGAAGACGAGACCCCCGATAAGCGAAATCATCATAATTGGTTTTCGGTCAAACTTTCGCATCAGGATGGGCGCTAGGAGCGCTCCCGTAATAGCCGCCGGTGCCCCAACAAGTCTCATCCAACTGATTTGTTCCGACTTCAATTCCCAATAATAGGTGAACATGAAAAGTTCGAGCGTGTCGAATATGCCGCTGGTAAGCATAAAGAAGAAGAAACCGATCACAAGAATCAGATAATTGCGATTCTTCAAGGTCCCCCCAATGGACGTTACTAAAGTTATCGGGGACAGGCGCTGTGAATTAGCAGGTGGTGCGGACAGATTAGGTATGTATCGCCATGTCCCGGCGGCGCAGCCCCAAATCGAAAGCAACATAACGACACAAGCAGTGAAAATCAGCGGATTGTAGGCCGCCGAATCCAAATGGCTCGGCACCATCTCACCGTCCGATTCGCGCACCCGTTCACCAGCGAAGAAGAATCTAAAGGCAATGAACGCAAAGCTGGCACCGGTGCCATAGTTAAAAAATGTATTGGCACTGAATAGTTGGGAGCGTTGATGTTGATCCTTGGTCAACTCCCCCCCGAGTGCCAGATGCGGCACATGATAGAGCGTAACAAATGTCCGACTGAGGATGGTCCAAAAGGCAAGCCAGGCAAACAGATACATTTGCGTGGGTCCTTCCGCTCCCGCAGTAAGCACTTCGGGCGGGTTAAAGATGCAATAAATCGACAGGACCATGGGAACAGGCGCCGCGACTAGAAAAGGATGACGACGCCCGAACCTGGATCGCCAACGGTCCGACATGATCCCGACAATCGGGTCGGTAATGGCATCCCCGATTAAGGCAAACATAATGGCGGTACCAATGAGGGAATTGGAGAGGCCGATGGCCTGATTGTAGTAGATCATAATGAAGCCACCGAAAAGACCGAAAAACACAGCCTCGCCGACGGCACCTACACCAAATGCTGCCTTCCCCCCAAGTGATATAGCACGCTCACCTTGGCCAGTTTCGTCACCGTTCTTCACATTCACTCCGACCTTACTCCTTCAAACTAGATACTGTTTTATTAACTTACCAAAAAAACTATTATTTAATCAGTGTCTACGAGATGAAATCTGGGATAAGCCTTGCGGGGCGGTAGAAACAAAACAATGGGGATGAGTCATGTCCAGAGGAGAAGAGCTTCTCACTAACTATGAGAAGGAGGTTGAGGCCATATGGCGCAGAAAGACCCCCAAGTCCCGGGAGCTGTGCGAGCGAGCAGAAAAGTACATACCCGGCGGCGCGCTGAGGTCTCATCCCACCGGAACCTATCCCGCTTATGGTGAGCGGGTGGACGGATGCTATGTGTACGATGTCGATGGGAACCGCTATATAGACCTCATTCTGGGTATGACTTGCATCATTGGACACAATCACCCAAAGGTAGCAGAAGCCGTTCAAGAGCAGGTGCCAAAGGGGCTGGTCTCTTTCCAGCCCGATCTCGGTCGAGATGTGCTGGCAGAAATGATGTGTAAGAGAGTGCCCTCGGTAGAGAAGGTGTGGTTCACTTTGGGTGGATCCCAGTCCTTCATGTGGGCCATTCGAGTGGCCAGAGCCTTTACGGGCAGGGACAAAATCCTAAAGATACGGGGGGGATATAACGGCACGTACGACGACGCATTGGCTATCCCACCGAATCCTCAGCTCCCCAACGGGTTTCGTGGATTGCCCAAGAACACACTCGATAATGTACTTGTTACCCATTGGAACGACAAAGAGGGAACGGAGAAAGTTATCCGGGAAAACAAGGATGATCTGGCGGCTGTACTTACTGAAGGATTGCAGACCGGGGGTACAATCCCGCCTCAGGATGGATACCTGACATTCCTAAGGGAGATAACCGCTAAACACGGTATCGTTCTTATCTTCGATGAAATTGTGAACTTCTGGCTCCACCATGGTGGAACTGGAGCGCTGTACAATGTAGAGCCCGATTTAACTTGCTATGGCAAGGGCATCGGGGGTGGTCTACCGATGGGCCTCATTGGTGGCCGCGACGATATCATGAAGCTGTTCAGTCAGAAGGAGCAAGTTAGGATAGCGGCCATCGCCGCTCACACGGGTGATCCCATGAGTGTTGCTGCCAGCACGGCTTGTCTCAATATCATGACTGCCGATGAAATCGCGCGCATCAATGCCAACGGAGAACTCATGGCAAATGGCATCCGAAGTGTCCTCAAGGAATTAGGAATTAGAGGGCAAGTAATAGGATACGGCAATAATCAAAGTGTTCACCTGGCGACCGCCGACGAAGTAGTCGATCCGGTAACCTACTTGGCCGATGCCAACGCACCAGGTCTGCGGGAGGCCATGTCACTGTTTCGCCGCTCGCTCATGAATAAGGGGGTACGCACACTCGAGAATTTGATGGCGCTGAGGATATCGACTCCGTTAACGGAGAACGAGATAGAAACGGCGCTAGCTGCGATGCGAGAAGGATTCATCGAAATCCATCCCATACTCAAGGAAGTCGCGCCTCAGT
>JAJDAB010000246.1 GCA_029262095.1 Candidatus Hydrogenedentota bacterium | reverse complement strand
GAAAATAAACAAATACGACTGAATCTTACCCCTGATTTTGGCGTCTAACTTAATACCAGCCTGGAATCGATTTAAAATGCAACTCGTTTCCGATGGTAGACTAAGTATAAGCAGTAACGGAAGTAGAGGGAGAAATGCGATGAGCGTGCGAATTATCACAACACTTTCAATGGTCGCCGCCGGCCTCGTTGGATTCACCGGGTGCCAGACATCGCCCACACAAGATGGTGCACTCATCGGCGGTGCCATCGGCGCGGGCACAGGTGCGATTGTCGGTAATCAGAGCGGTAAATCTGGCGAAGGCGCGTTGATTGGCGCTGCGGCTGGCGCATTGATCGGAGCGCTTGCGGGCGACCGTGTTGATGACCGCCGTCAACGCCGAGCGCAGCAACCAGTGCAACAGGCGCAAGCGGCTCCTGCCCCCGCACCACAACCAGTCCAAACCGCACCAGCACCACAAGGCCGCTGGGAGACCCGCACCGTGACAACCCAATCCGGCGAGACCTATCAAGAACGGGTATGGGTACCTAGTAACTAATCGACATAAACGATACATTCACCCGGCGCGGACGTTCGTTCGCGCCCGTTTTTTGTTAGAATGCGCCGATGGAAGACGGTGCCAATTTAGATCCCCTCGACGCTGATCGGTCCGACAAACCGCAGCCGCCCTTGGCAAATGAGACTTGGCAAAAGCGATGGCGCATCGCCGGGGGCGTTACGGTTATCATCTGTGCGGCCATGGCAGCATTCGGGGTCGACATGCAGATGCTCCGCGACTCTACAACACTTTTCCTCGTTTATTGGGGCGTATTCACGCTGTTGTTTTTCGCTACGCTCTACATTGTTGCTCTAGACATGCGGTACATCCGTGCTCAACATGCAATCGAAGCGCGCGATCTTTTCCAAGAAACGCTCGGTGACCATGAATTCCGGGATGCGCTGAACGAAGCGGTGCGATCGGCATCCAACGAAGATTCCAAGAATGATGTCGGCAAAACCCATGAACCCCGGGAATCATAGGACCTTGATCGTTGCATTCCCTTCTATTTGATATCGATGGCACCCTTGCATTGACTGGGGAAGCGGACGGCCCTTGTTTTGCTGAGGCCTATCGTGCGGTATTCAAGAGCCACCCCAAAAGCGTTTCGTGGGCCGACTATGCGCACGTCACGGATTGGGGAATCCTCGATGAAGCGCTCGGTCGCTCCCGAAATCGAAGCACGACACTTGCCGAACGCACGGCCTTCGAGCAAGCCTACCGAGAAGCGTGGGAACAGTGCTACAAACGAAATCCGAACTCGTGCACGGAAGTACCCGGAGCAGCGGCGCTCATGAACGAAATCGTGACAAGCGACGACGCAGAATGCGGCGTGGCGACCGGCGGTACCCGCGCGGCAGCGCAATTCAAACTTCGATCCGTCGGCATCGATCCAACGCACCTTTCCGGCGCCTATGCAAATGACGCCATTTCACGAATGGCGATCATGCGCAGCGCAATTCATTCGCTGAACGCGTCCAGGACAAATGTGGTCTACTTCGGAGACGGTTATTGGGATGTCTTGACGTGCTCAAGGCTTGAGATACCATTCATTGGCATATCGGCGGAAGCCGAGGCCGATACGCTATTCGCAGCGGGCGCGAACCACGTCCTGCGGGATTTTGTCGACCGCGACGCATTTTGGAATGCCGTAAGCAAAGCAAAGCCCCCACTGCCGCGCACGATCTAGCAAGGCCCATCCTGGAGCGCTCGTACCGCTGATTGCTATGATGAGGGTTGCTCGTATGCCCAATCGACAAAAGGAATTGGAGACATGACTTTCCAACGCAAGTTCTATATGGCCTGCACAATGCTGGTATTTGTGCTGCCTGCCTGTGAATCTCCGACGGCACCCGAATCTTCGGCATCAACCAAAGTGGCCGATGCGATGGCCAAGGATCAATCAGTCGTCGACCCCACGGTTATCGAGGTTCCCGATGAATCGGCAATCGACATTGGCGATGTCGAACAGTCCATGCGGATCGTCGCAAGGTTGTCCGAATTGTCCACCCAAGAAAATATTGTCGAGAGCGTCACGCAGGACATGCGCGATCGAATCCGTTTGGTAAACATTGAAGTGAACCCGCCCAATCCCGGCACACTCTGGCTCGCGGTTCGAATCGATTGTGTGCGGGAATTCATCGAGCGGCCTGTTGTGCTCGACACCACAATTCTCGCCGATGGCAAACCTATCGATTCATTCACTGTCGTCCTGGCGGAACAAGCAAATAAGAATATGTACCAAAAGGAAATCGAAGTGCTATTTGGGCAGAATGACATTCCAGAGACCATGCTCATAACCATGGAATCTGAAGCGCTGCTGCTGCCCGAGGGCACCGACCCGTCCAAAACCGATCCGTATTCCGTTACGGAAGGACAACGCACGCAAGCAATTATGTACGCGCCGGTGCGAATTGATTTCACCGCGCCCGGGCCGAAGCCCGAAACGGAATCGACGGTCGAATCGGAGGCAGCGCCCTCCGAAGACTCCACCGTCACCCCT
>JAJDAB010000245.1 GCA_029262095.1 Candidatus Hydrogenedentota bacterium | reverse complement strand
ACGAATGCCGCGATTTCGCCCGCCTCGTCGATTTCGCCGTCGAGGTCGTTATCGATTCCGTCGCCGCCTTCGTCCACGGTGACATTGCGCTCGCCGGCCTCATCGATGGTGCCATCGCCGTTGTTATCGACACCATCGGTCTCTCCATCACCGTCCTGATCGATACCGCCGAAAATGCTATCCGCCGGAATCGGAATCCACATCGAATCGCGGAGACCGTCCCCATTGTTGTCCACATCCGTAAACGGAACCTGCTCACCCGTGGTGGTGTCCACGACAAGGCTGTCCAATTGCTCAGCGCGCGTCGGCGGATGCCCGCCGGGCCATCCCGCAAGCACCGGCCCGCGCCGAAGCGCATATCGGGAACTGTTTGCATCGAGCAGGGGCAAAACATTGTCTTCCATCGCAATGTTGACGTTCGGCGGGTCGAAAATGAGGAACGGCTCCAATGCGGCATTCGTGGGCGGTAACGATGTTGGCACCGTCGAGAACATCGCGCGCGGCACATACAACATTTGGCCGAGATCGCCGATGGTCGCTTGTTCGCCCGCTTCGTCGATCACGCCATCGAAATCATTGTCAATACCATCCGCATCGGCTAACACGAGATCGTCTTCGAATATCTGCGGGACGACACCCTTCGTCGTCAACCACGTATCCAGTATGCCGTCACCATTGACATCCCTATTCGGAAATGCCCACTGCTTTCCCGCAATCCAAGTGCCGTTGAAGTACGTAAATGCCGCTTGGTCCAACGCCGTAATTGTCGGGTGCGCGTCGCGATTCGCATCGAGCACGGAAATCGCAATGGAGACCGCTGCGTCCGCCATCAAATCCGCGCGAATGTTGTTCGAGAAATTCGTCGCCGCATCCATATCGACTCGACTCTGAATGGAGAAGACGACCGCGAACACCGTCAAAATCGCAAGAATAGCAACCGCGATCAGCAGTGCGGCACCTTGGCGCGGATGGGTCGACGTGTGATTCTTGCTCTGCATGATCAGTGGCCCGTCCAGTTCATCCCCAAGTCAAAAAGGAAGCTCTTTTTGGAGTGCGCAAGCTTGATTGCGCTTTGAATTGAGCGAGCTTGCTCGCGTAGCGCCCCTGAGCGAACTCGATAAATTTCACTCGTTTTGCGCAAGCGTGACGAGGCAAGCCTCGCCCTGGGAAAGCGGTGGCAAGCCACCGCACTCCATAGAGGCGTTTCCAACATGGCATCGCGTTCATCATTTCGGCTACGACTTTTCATCAAATCCCCGCCAACGGATTGCGCCGCGTAAATGCGGACGGAACTCGAATGTCTTGCACCAGTTCACGTTGCACATGCGGCGCCCCGGCATAGGGGCTGTCGAACACGAACGGCATTCGCACCCGCACAATTTCCGGCAGACGCGCTTGGAGCGGCGTTCCGATTCCACCGAAGGTTTGCCACGCATCGGGAAGCGTATCGAGGTCGTCATCAAAATCGTCGTCTATCGGAGGCCCAAACCCCGCGGTCAGGCGCGGGTTGTCGATGATTTCAATGACGTTTTCGTTCGCGTTCCATGACCCGGCATATTCAATCGTGCTGATGTTGGAGGCATTGAACGCTGACCGGCCGTACAAGAAATAGGGAAACCGGATCGCATCAATCGCCGGCGTGTATATAGGATCGCCCTCGGCCAGCAACTTCTGCGACGCCCGGCTCAAGATATTGTCCGCAATGACGTAATCGACTGGATTTTTCGGATCACCGCCCGGGTTTGGATCCAAGAGCGCCCAACCATCGGGATAAACAAAGTTGTCGTCCGCATTGGCGAGCATGCGAATATACGCATCACGGCGGAAATTGCGTTCAATCTGACTGATGATTTGCGCGTCACGGACGTTGTCCAAATCGAGCGCGGCTAACGCATCGTCCAACACAGCCTGCATGTTTGGGCTGTCTGCCGAAGCCTGTTCGAACGATTGAATTATGCCGGAGTCGTATTCATCCAACGTCTCGACACCGGGCTCGAAGTATCGCAATAACGAAACGGTTCGCACTCCGGGACCCAGTTCGCTGTTCAGTTGCGCCTCGACCATCTCCTTTATTTGCTCACCCGCCTCGTCGACCAGACCATCGTTGTCGTCGTCAATTCCATTGGTGGTCCCATCCCGGACATCAAGCCGCTCCATGTAGAT
Source organism: Candidatus Hydrogenedentota bacterium (assembly GCA_029262095.1). Classification (GTDB taxonomy): domain Bacteria; phylum Hydrogenedentota; class Hydrogenedentia; order Hydrogenedentales; family SLHB01; genus JAJDAB01. The sequence goes on along the minus strand of JAJDAB010000245.1, from coordinate 2,870 downwards.
CAGATCGAATACGCTTTCCGCCGCGTTGTCTATAACGCCATTATCGTCGTCATCAAGGCCGTTGTTTACGGCGTTTAAGGTCGAATTGATGACATATGTCACACGACCGAGTTGGACCACATCGCGATTCGCGTTTGCGTCATAGGTCCGCGCAAGACCGATAAACGACATGCCGACTTCATTGCCATGAAAGTGAAAAAGCTCACCGTGTTCACGCGATGTAAACGCGGTGTTCAAGTCACGTTCAATTACCGCAAACGCGGCCCGCGTTAACTCGTTCGCGTCCATCGCGGCATTGCCCGATTTCACCGTGCGTAATGCAAGGACAAATAGGCCGGCGATCGCCGATAAGATAATCGACGTAATTGCGGTCGCAATGATGAGCTCCACCAATGTGAATCCGCGACGCATCGCTATTCGCCTGTTCTCCAACCCGTGTCTCCCGTCTTGCAAGGTGCTACATGTCCGTGATGTACGTCACATACGTTTCGCGACGACCATCCGGCAATTCCACGGCAAACGTCACACGTTTCAAACCCGTTTCGTCAGATCCGGTCATCGGTTGAATCGTGGTCGTGAACCCTTCAAATACGTAATTTCCATAGGCCGCTTCCGCCGCTTGGATGTTCGTAAGGTTGAACGTACTGCCAAACACACCGGTCAATTCCAATTGCCGCGGCCCGGCCATTTGAATACGGCCCATTCGGTCATTCGCAAGCTCGGACGCTACCGATCGTTCCTGCGCGACTTGAACGTTGCGCAACCCCAAGGGGAAAAAGCGCATAAACGCCAAAATGCCGATGCCCAGAATCGCCATCGCAACGATCACTTCGACGAGTGAGAATCCGGCGGCAGTTCGCGTTCTACCTCCTCCCCCTTCAAGGGGGAGGCCGGGTGGGGGTGAGGCCTGTGCAAACGTCTTCCGCGGTAGCTCGTCGCGCTGCAAGTGTCCATACTGCATACTACATGCCCTCCGAGGCCATCTTTGATCGGCCCGTTGATTGGTACAACTCAATCAAAATCGGATCCTGAAATCGACGTCTAGCGCTGAGTTCTGTTTGGGTCAGAGGATCTCCGCTTTCATCCGCATTGGTCGTGCTAGTCTCATCAGCCGACAACTCACGACCAAACCGATAGGTGTCCGCCAATGACGGCGATGGACCTATCTCCAGCACAACCCGTTCGGGCGCGCCGCTCGGCATTAATACCCGGCCGGTAGGCGCAAAAACATGCGCTGGAAGTCGCGTTAAATCGGGGTCGTTCAAAAACCTTGTGTGCGGCGTCACGAAGTCAGGAATACCGTCGCCGCCCGAAGGTTCTACGTCTATCCAGGGTGCAATTACGCGAATCGATAGAAGACCACGTTGTTCCGCCGTAGCAATAACATCGGCAAGATCGATTGCCTCTAACGTCTTCGGTACGGCGTTGAGAATCACGGCATCTCGGCCAAACTCCCTAAATTGCCCTTCTTGATTTTGCAGTGCGAAGTAGATGTTTTCGTCGATGAAGTAGTCCGTGAAAAAATCGCGTTGAACCGCGAAAATTTGCGCCACACCATGTTCTGAAAGCAGCAGACCACCATCAAATCGGGAATCCGTGATCCACGTCTCCGCCAACCGTTCGGCATCTTGCCGATCCACCGGACGGCGCACCAACGCGAATCCATCAATGACATTTCCGCGAGCTGGTTGCGGTGGACTCGATGACGGTTCGAACAAGACACTGTCATATACATCGGAATATACATACGCAACCGCAGTAATCGACCGGTAATTCGCCGAATACATCTTTGCCGCACGCAATGCGCCAAGCAGATTCCTCGCCGAATTACCGAAATCGCCACGGCCAAGACTGGCCAGCGAGACGATACCCGGCACTGCGATACCGATCACCAGCGCGATAATCGCAACGACAGCGATCAGTTCCACCAAGGTCAATCCTGACCGGCGGCCGGTTTGGCATCTGCTATGTTTTTCGGTTTTCACGGTTCTTAATCTGCTTACATTATTGGCGGTATACCGCCCCTTTTCACACGACACGCGGAACCGACCCGTTTCCGGGGACCGGTGCCGCGCCTCTGTTTACCTTACAAATGAAACCGAATTTCTTATCGGTAAAATTGTGCGTAACTATTTTGGTTATCCCAATTGTTGATGTCGTCGCCGCCGCCGACAAAATCCGGCTCAGCAATACCAGACCCACCAATAAGCGCCTGGTAAGCCGTAGACGACAACTGATTCGACACCAAGTTCGCGCCGCGCGTCCAAATATAGAATGGCTTGGTCTGGGGCGCCGGATAGCCGGTCGTAATCGTATCGCCCGTGTCCGGGTCTTCATAATCGATGATAGAACCGTCCGTGCGCTCACCGACCGAATCATCGGCGCGATCGACGCGCCTAAATTCGATATCGCCCTGCGCGCCACGCCACGGTCCAGGGTAAATCAGATAGCGATTGCCCCACGGATCGTTTCCGAGTTCGTCCATATACGTACTGCCAAGTTGTCGACGGATGTCATCATGAATCGCAACGCCGCTCGGGAGGTCGAACTCCGGGCTACCGGCGTCATTTCCGACTTTCAGAATCGTGTAGAACGCTTCGGTATAGATCTCCGCAGCCGCTTCGATGTTCGCGGTGGCTGGAAACTGCGAAAAGAAAGCAGCCCCACTAAAATCGCGCCGTCCTGAATCGGCCAGAATCGCGGTGAGCGCCGTTTGGATACTGTTAATCTCCGCTTCCGCTTTAGTCATGCGTGCGCGGCTCAGGTATTGCGTGATATTCGGCACCGCAATACTGGCGAGAATGCTGATGATCGCAATCACCACCAACAATTCCACTAACGTAAAACCCGTCGCCCTCTTCATACTACTG
>JAJDAB010000244.1 GCA_029262095.1 Candidatus Hydrogenedentota bacterium | reverse complement strand
GTTCCAGCAGCCTGGCGACATGGCGCTCCGGCACAAATTCTTCCTGATACCGGACTCGTCCGGCTTCGCCCATCCTGCTCGCCTGTTCGGGATCGTTCATCATCCTATCGATGGCGTCGGCCATCGCCTCGGGATTGTTGGGCGGGACAAGCATTCCAGTAACACCATCTTTCAGCCACTCCGAAATGGCGCCCACCGCCGTCCCGATGACAGGCCGTGCGTAGCTCATGGCTTCTGTGCCAATCATACAAAATGGTTCGGGAAATCTGCTGGGGACGACGGCGCAGGATGCGCGCAAGTAGAATCGCCAGATTTCCTGCGAAGGTCGCCAGCCCTCGAAGTAAACGCGATCACTTATGCCGAGCGAGATTGCGAGATCGCGTAGCGTTTCTGCCTGTGGCCCAGTGCCTACTACTGCGAGCCTGACGGGACTCTTCGCAAGTGCCATCGCTTTGAGGAGGATGTCCAGGCCTTTTCCCGTGTGCAATTGCCCAACGAAAACGAGCAAGTCTTTTTCTTGCACCGCCTGCTCGCGCGGTTCCGGTCTAATGGAGTAGGGGTAAAGTCGGTGTGTCTTTTGCGCATCGTAACCGTGCGCGATCAAATGGTTCAACATATGCTCTGAGCCTGCAATGGTCATGTCCAGCTGTTGGTCGGTCGCGATCGCGGAACGAAATCTCCCAACACGGTTTAGGCGAACCCCAGGGAAATTGGATGTCTTATTGATGAACCCCAGGCAAGGATAGCAGCGCCAGCCAATCGTTTGATCGCAGGTCTTTAGTCCGACGGGCTTGTACTTGTGTTCTCTCAGGCAAAATAGTCGGTAATCGTGAATGAACCGGACACTGGGTACGCGGATGTTGGATAGTGCAGTGACGGTATCGCGGTCAAAGAATTGGTGGATGTAGATCACGTCGGGCGCGATTTCGGCGATCTGTTCCTCCGCATTGACCAGCGGGAACGCCTGTTCAAAGGCCTCGACAAATTCAAGGGAGTAGCGGGGCTGACGGCTGTCGTAGAGCAACGAAGAACGCACACCCTGTTCGCCCAGCAATTGGACGGTGTTGTGGATGTATTGCTCACACCCCCCGACAAAATCGGCAACTTCGTTTATCCATAGGATGTGCATGCGGTGCCCTCGCGAGGCCGAAGCAAATTCAGGAATGCAGCGGTTCGTGCTTCGCTCGCATCGATTGGATGGAACCAATAATCACCAAGAGAATTCCGGCATTCTCTAAAACCGTAGACAGCGTAAGGCCGGACCAATTCCATCCTAGCATTGCGTCCACACCGTGAAGCGAAACGGCGCGAATGAACACAAAAAGAGAAGTCAGTACGACGCCAGCGATCGCCAGTTTTCGGTGGCGATACGCACCGTGGGATAGCCAAGTGAAGAAGGCTAGTCCGACACCAGCCAAACAAGTCATCGCAACCATAGAACCGATTTGAATGACTTGACGGTGCTCTTGCCAGCCTGCCGATCGCAACCAACTTCGAACTGCGAGCCATAGCAGTAGCTGGAGATCCAACTGCTTGTTTATTCCTAGGACAAGCATGATCGTTCCGACAATTGACCAGACGAGTCGATGATTGTCCTGATCGATGGGGGCGAATCCGCGTGGTACTCGTATTGCCGTCCAGGCGCACAACGCTGTCGCGAGCCCGTAGGTAAAAACGGTAAACCAACCCAGAAATGTAGGGTCGCCTTGACTTTCCCACCATTCGCCGATCACGATCGAATGCGTATTACTGGGTCAACCACATGAACGGATTTGCTATCCAGGGAGAGAGTTCCGACCGTCACTGGATCACGAAAAAACTTCGCTTTAACTTCATGCGGCGATCATACTGAACTCCGATTCTGATGTCGAATAGTGCACCATTCGCCCGTGTTCAGGTAACCGCGCGCAAACGCTAGTTCGTCACGAATCGGCCATCACCGCAAACTCCATTGCTATGGCCCCGCATTGTAAGTCCTATCGGTATTTAGATAGCATTACATAGGCAAACCTTAGTGGATTGCCTATGTACCCGGCAGAATTCTCAAGGGTAATCTATGTCCAGTAGTACGTGGCGCCGCGGGCTAATCTTGGTCCTCCTGCTCACCCTGGCGGTAATCGGTCTATCAGGGTTCCTGGCTTTTCAAAGTTTACGCGGCAGGAATGCCCTGGTTGCGGCCGAAGAAGCTTTCGCTGAAGGGCGCTGGGTTGACGCAAAGCGCAATTTCACCTGGTATATCGCGCGGCATCCCGAAGACTTGGAAGTATTCCCGCATTACATCGAATCCTGTATAAACATCCTTAGCAATCGAAGAGACAACGTGCGCGATGCCGGACGGGCTCATCTTCGTTTGGCAGTATCGGAGCCCTCGAATCTCGCCATCGCTCAGAAAGCAGTCGCGTTCTACAGAATTCACAGGCTATGGCCCGATTTGGATTACGCGACCAGCGTTTTCCTCAGAAACCACCCTGGAGACCCGGTCCTCATTCACAATAAGGCGATGGCCAATAGCTTGCTCGGCCGCGCCTCCGAAGCGATCGAGCTGTACCAAGGCTTGATTGAACGAGGTGACGCGGAACCCGAGGCGTACGGCAATCTCGCTAATTTGCTTCTACGGCAGGGCTACGAAGAACAGGGATGGCAGGTCTTGGACGAGGCCATCTCGAAGCAGCCCGATAACGCACTGATTCGAGTGGAGCGAGTTAAGCACTCGTTGGCAGTACGAGACGTCGATCGAGCCATGATGGAACTCGATAAGGCGTCGCAATCCGAGGAGAAATCCGGCGAAGTGCCTCTAGCTGCTGCGTCCGTTCACGCCGCGATTGGAGAATACGAGAACTCATTAACTTTCGCGAGAGAAGCGGTGCTTGACCAACCAGCGTCGTACGAAGGCCATTCTCTCGTTGCTAAGAACTTAATCGCTCTTCGTAGAATCGACGAGGCCATAGCGTACCTGTCGAATCTCGATCCCTATTTTCTCGCGGACAACCCTCGGCTCTATCTCATGTTGGCGGAAACGCAAATTGATGCGCTGCGCGTGGAAGGCGCCGATCGCACTATCGAGACCTACAAGAAAGTGGCGCCGGGTGATGCGGCAATCTT
>JAJDAB010000243.1 GCA_029262095.1 Candidatus Hydrogenedentota bacterium | reverse complement strand
TGAATGGAAATTGCCCCGCAAAAAGCAGATAAAGGATCACGCCAAGAGAATACATATCACTTTGTGGCGACGCCGCTTTCTTTTCGATGATTTCTGGCGCGATGTACATAGGCGTTACAGAACCGGCCAGCTTGTTCTCTTTCTCGAACATCGCAAACCATTTCGCTTTGCGCAACGCATAGTCGCACAATTTCACTCCGCCTTTGCGTGTGAATAGCACATTCTCCGGTTTCAAGTCGTGATGAACAAAACCCTGATCGTGAATGTATTGGAGTCCGTTGCAAATCTGATAAATGATTACCAGACGCTCGTCCATATTCCACGGCCGTTCTTTGATGTACCACTTCATATCCGGGCCGTCGACATATTCCATTACAAGGACGGGCTCTTCGCCACCGTGTAGGAACTGGAGCACGCGCGTCACATTGGGGTGATCGAACTTCGTAAATCGGGTGACTGATTTTGCAAGGTCACGGATGTGACTCGCGTCGCTGAAAAAGTTCGCGTGGAAAACTTTGACCGCTACCGGTTCACCGGTGTTTTGGTCGATTCCACGGTATACGGTGCCGGTACCCCCTTCGCCCAAAATGCGGTCAAGCTTAAAATGGTAGATCTTTGAGCGATTCGTGGGTTTTTGACTCATGATGTTCTGCTCCGCTCGCTAGGCCTGGGCGGTCGTTGTGGCATCCGGCTCGGGGGACTCATCTAGATCAAGTGGGATAGCGGGTGCATCGGCCCACATTCCGTCGAGATCGTAAAACGTGCGAGACTCTTCTCGGAACACATGGCAGATAATCGTCCCGAAGTCGAGCAGTACCCAACCGCTCGTGTATTGCCCCTCAAGGTGGAGCGGCTTTACGCCGATTTCTTTCATGCCCTCTTTTACAGTAGTAATGATCGCCTTGAGCTGTGGCTCACTCCGTGCGCTACAAATGACGAAGCTGTCCGCGATGACGGTCAGGCCGCGCACGTCGTAGGCGCGAATATTAGTCGCGTGCCGTTCGTCCGCTAACGACGCAATTCGCCGTGTGTTCGGAATGAAATCGTCATCCGCTGACTTTTGCCGTACCACTAATTTAGCCACTTGTCATGCCTCCAAGAAACGGGTTGCCCCGAGATATCGCTATTGTTGCAGCAGCTTGCGCATGATTTCATTTGCAAGCTTGGGATTCGCCTGACCTTTAGTCGCCTTCATCATTTGGCCAACGAAGAAGCCAATCGCCCGTTCACTTCCATTCCGGAAGTCTTCGGCCGGGCCAGGGTTTGCTTCGATCAGGTCGGCGCCCATTTGTTCGAGAACGCTCGTATCACTGATTTGGGCGAGCCCTTTTTCCTTGACCAAATCCCCGGGTGCCTTTTCGCTATCGTACATCTCCGGCAATAGGTCTTTGGCGATCTTACCGCTGATAGATCCGTCTTCGATCAGACCGATCATCTCAGCGAGGTGACCAGGTGTAATCGGAAGGGCGTTGATTGTCCCTTGCTTCTCGGTCATCAACGCTTGCAAATCACCCATAATCCAGTTTGCAGCCAATTTCCCAGGCGCTCCTGCCGAGACGGTCTGCTCAAAATAATCCGCAGCAGCCTTATCGGCGATGAGTATGCTGGCATCGTATTCCGACAGGCCGTGCTCTTCCATGAAGCGGGCGCGACGCACTTGCGGAAGCTCGGGCATGGACTTGCGTAGTCGCGTTTCCCATGCTTCGTCGACCACGATCGGGGTCAGGTCCGGTTCCGGGAAATAACGATAGTCGTGTGCCGACTCTTTTGAACGCTGCGTTACGGTGACGCCTCGATCAGCATCCCACCCCATGGTGACTTGGTCTACGGTGCCGCCATCGTCTAGGATTTTGGTTTGCCGCTTAATCTCGTATTCAATCGCCTTCTGGGTGCCGCTAAACGAAGCAACGTTCTTGACCTCCGTCTTGGTGCCAAAAGGCTCTGTTCCGGTAGGACGAATGCTGATATTCGCTTCGGCGCGAATCGATCCCTCTTCCATGTTGCAATCGCTCACGTCCAAGTATTGAAGAATTTGCTTCAACGACGAAAGATACGCGTATGCCTCATCGGCGCTGCGGATGTCGGGTTCCGTGACGATTTCCAATAGCGGAACGCCGCAGCGATTGAAATCGACGCCGCTTTCGCGCCCGGCGACGGTGTGTGAATTACGCGCCGTGTCTTCTTCGAGATGCGCGCGGGTAATACCGATGCGCTTCGTCTTGCCGTCGACTTCGATGTCGATGAAGCCATCGTGGCACAGCGGTAAGTCATACTGGCTAATCTGATAATTCTTGGCGAGGTCGGGATAGAAATAGTTTTTCCGGTCCATCTTCGACCAGCGGGATATTGTGCAATTCAGGGCAAGCCCTACCAATACTGAATATTCGACCGCTCGCCCGTTGAGTACCGGGAGCACCCCCGGCATTCCCAAGCAAACGGGACAAACATTCGAGTTGGCCGGCGCGTGAAAGTCGTTGCTACATCCGCAAAACACCTTTGATTGGGTGCTGAGTTCCACATGGACTTCCATGCCGATGACCGGTTCGTACGTCACGATACCGACTCCGCAATTGCGGTCGGTACGCCGAGATCGATACCGCTGTTTTGTTCGAAGGCATAGGCAGATTGCAATACCGCGCCTTCTTCAAACGGGCGTCCGATAATTTGAAGTCCCGCCGGAAGTCCGGATTCGGTAAGGCCGCACGGTAAACTTATGGCGGGATTGCCGCCTAAATTGGCTGAAATGGTGTAGATATCGCTCAAGTACATCGACAGCGGGTCGTCGCTCTTTTCGCCGATGCGAAACGCGGGCGTCGGCGTCGTAGGCGTCACGATGACATCACACTTTTCGAACGCGGCATCGAAGTCCTGTTTGATGAGTGTCCGGACCTTTTGGGCTTTCAAGTAGTAGGCATCGTAATAGCCGCTGGATAGCACGTATGTACCTAGCAAAATGCGCCGTTGCACTTCGGCTCCAAACCCCGCAGACTTCGTCTTCTTGTACATTTCTTCCGGCGATTGCGTATCGGGAGCTCTGTTGCCATAGCGGACCCCGTCAAAGCGGGCGAGGTTTGCACTCGCTTCCGCCGTGCAAATGATGTAGTAGGTGGCGACCGCGTATTCCGTGTGGGGGAGTGAGACTTCGACCACCTCCGCTCCGCACGATTCGAGTACTTTTACCGCCGAGTCAATCTTAGCGCGAATCTCAACGCCCAGTGCGTCCGTGAAGTACTCTTTCGGCAATCCGACTCGAACGCCCTTCACATCACCGGTCAATGAAGTTGTGAAATCTGGGACTTCCAGGTTTGCTGAAGTGGAATCCCGACGATCATGTCCGCAGATGGTGTTTAGCGTCAGGGCACAATCTTCGACATCGCGCGAAAACGGGCCGATTTGGTCGAGTGACGATGCGAACGCAACGAGGCCGTAGCGCGAAACACGCCCATACGTCGGTTTCATGCCCACGCAACCGCAACACGCGGCCGGCTGGCGAATTGACCCTCCGGTATCGCTGCCCAGCGAGATGGCGCATTCGTGGGCGGAGACTGCTGCCGCGCTGCCACCACTGGAACCTCCAGGCACACAATCCAAGTTCCACGGGTTTCGTGTCGTGACGACTGATGAATTCTCCGTAGAGGAACCCATTGCAAATTCGTCCATGTTCAGCTTACCCAGTACCACGGTACCCGCAGCGTAAAGCTTCTCCGCCACGGTTGCATCGTACGGACTCCGAAACCCTTTCAAGAGTTCAGAGCAGCAGGCAGTCGTGCCTTCCGTCGTGCAGATCAGATCTTTCAGGCCAATAGGCACGCCCGCGAGCGGACCCGCATCTTCGCCTTTGGCGAGTTGTGAATCGATTGCGTCCGCACGAGCCAACGCGGGTTCGCGCCACACATCGGTGTATGCGCGGACGTCCCCGTCGACGGCGTCGATGTGGTCCAAATAGGCCTCCGCCGCTTCCCGGGCCGAAATTTCTTTCGCCCGAATAGCATCGCGTAGACTATGCGCAGATTTCAGGTGGATGGGTTCAGACATGTACAAACTGCAGCGTGGAGTTCAAATTGCTTAATCGCCTTCGAGTATCTGGGGCACCAGAATATACTCGCCATCGTGCTTTGGAGCGGCTTCCATCACGCGTTCCCTGGGCAGCGACGGGGCGATTTCGTCATCGCGAAATACATTGGTCAGAGGTTGGACATGCATCATCGGCTCAACGCCATCGGTGTCCAATTCGTTGAGCTTGTCAATGTAATCGAGAATATTGCCCAATTCACCGACTAGACGCGCCTTCAGCGAATCGTCCAACGTAAGCTGGGCAAGATTGGCTATGTATTCGACATCTTTTTCGGTTATGGTCGACACACCACTTCCTAACAGAGAACAGCCATTTCCTAAAGTAATTTCAGGGGTTTATGCTATCACACCGCCGCGATTCCGTTCTAGCGCGAACGATTCGGAATCGGCCACTCGTTTGGCCCGAATGCCGCACCAGGGGTAGCATCTACTGGTCTAACGTCGATCCAAGAGAAAGTACCTAACGTGTCCAAATGCGAGCGCTTCGAGAACCCGCCGTACACCGCCCTGGTCCGAGGTGCGGATCGCGATTCCGTTCGCCGGGCTCTGTGTGGAGAAGTGCAAACGACTTTGATTAATGCTGCGGGCCGCGGCGCGATTACTGTATTTCCGATGGAAGACGGGGAGGGCGTTCTGCGACGGTGCCGCCGAGGCGGATTGATCGGGAAAATAGTGAACGAAGGCTATATCCTAGCGAATCGACCGTTGGCGGAATTTCGCGTTCATGACTATCTTTTCGATTCGGGCATTTCCGTTCCTGAACCTCTAGGGGTGGTGTGGGAACAACGGGGCTTCGTTTTTCGGGGGGCATTCGCAACGCGCAGACTGGACGCCGAGAGTTTGCGTGACCGAATTCAAGGCGAGAGTAGAGGCGATTTGAGATTGTTGGAATCGATTGGTCAGCTAATTCGGTCAATGCACGATGCTGGTGTCTACCACGCCGATCTGCACGTTGAGAATATTTTGCTCGATGATTCGACGGCGTACCTAATCGATTTCGACAATGCGCGCCGATACGATTCGCTGGGTGGCGTTCCTCGCGCGCGAAATCTTCTCCGACTTCGTCGGTCATTTCAGAAGCGCAACCTGCCCATTGCTGCCTACGCGGCGATCTTGTCCGGCTATGGGGACGTTGTGGTCCCCGCGTGGTTGGATGCTGCATACCGTATCAAGGGTAAGGCGTCGGACTTGCTGGCGGCGTCGTAGCGATGGC
>JAJDAB010000242.1 GCA_029262095.1 Candidatus Hydrogenedentota bacterium | reverse complement strand
CTTTAGGCGTATAGGCCGGTGCAGGCATCTTTTAACAACAAATCACCGGCCGCCCTTGCTTTGTTATCATTCGGTTTTGGATTTGGAACCGGAATTTAGCGATGCCTGCACGATTAGCCGTAACGATGGGAGATATCAATGGGATTGGGCCAGAAGTCTTGGCTCAGGCGTTGACCATGCATGATGCCAGTGCCTGCTCGTTATTGGTTATTGGCGATGCGGATGCGCTCAGCGCGGTTTCGGCAAGTACGCGAGATTTCAATCGCGTGGATGACGTAGGGGCTTGGGGTTCGGCATCCGCACCGCTGGCGATTTGGGATGCGGGTCATATTGCGCCGACGCGGGTTCCCGGCGAATTGAGTGCTGAGACGGGCCGATGTGCAATGGAGTGGACGCGTGCGGCTGTGGAACTAGCGCTGGCGGGGACCGTGGACGGGATTGTTACGTGCCCTATTAACAAGGAAGGTATCCGGCTGGCGGGTTACGATTGCATGGGCCATACTGATTTCATTGCGGAATTGGTGGATGCTCCTGAGTATCGTATGTCGTTGTTCGCGGGCGGGTTGCGGGCCGTGCATGTATCGGCGCATGTGCCCCTGGCGGAAGCGCTTCGGCTCTTGACGCGTGAGCGAGTTGCGGACACGATTCGTATTGCGCATGACGGACTCAAACGTTTGGGTATCGTGCGTGGACGTGTCGCGGTTGCTGGGCTGAATCCGCATGCGGGTGAAAACGGAATGTTAGGCCATGAGGACCGTGAGATTATTTTGCCGGCGGTCGATGAATGCCGCGCAGCGGGAATCGATTGCACCGGGCCGCTCGTGCCGGACGCGGTGTTTCGGCATATGCAGGATGGGCGGTATGACGTAGTGGTGGCGATGTATCACGATCAAGGGCATGTGCCCTTGAAGTTGGCGGCGATGGATGAGGCGGTGAATGTGACGTTGGGATTGCCTATCGTTCGAACGTCGGTCGGGCATGGAACGGCCTATGACATTGCGGGTAAGGGCTTGGCGAAGCCGGACAGTTTGCTCGCCGCGATGGATGTCGCTGCACGTCTTTCGAACAGCAATGTGGAGCACGCGCGGTAGGATGCGACGTCAATTTGCAATACCAATAGTGCGCAACTTCACAAAGACCATTCACACTCTTGCGATTGGAATCGTCGTATGGATCATTTCTACGATGAGCCTCTCCCCCATCGTTTCCGCGCAGGATAAAGATCCCGTGTTTACACGGCATCCACGGACCTATCTGGTGGGATCGCAACCCGTTTCGCTGGTATTGGCGGATCTGACGGGCGATGGGAAGCCGGAAATCATCACGGCAAACCGGGGCCACTTGACGAACCCGAATGAAGAGGTGCCAGCAAACGATGAGGTTTCCATACTGGTCGCCGGGGACGACCTTGTGTATAGACATGGCGCGCAATTGGAATCCGGGTTCGCGCCATACGCCATTAAGGCGGTGAATGTCGATGGCCAGCGGGCGCTCGATTTGGTCGTCGCAAACTTCATGTCACGGCGCGGCCGGGATCTCTCCATGTTTCGAAACTTGGGTGAACTCCGCTTTGAATCGGTCCAGTTCACCGTTCCAACAGATTCACTCACGTATCGGCGACACAAGTACTCGGACGATTCGCCTCTCTTTACGTTGCCGGGCCTCACGTCAATCGCAGTGGCACGATTGGACGAAGACGAGTTTCGCGATGCGATCGCGACGGGCTGGTCGAGCGATGTGCTGGTTTATTTTCGCGGATCGGCTGAATCCTATTTCGAAACCCCCACATTCTTGGCGTCACCGGGCGGTCCAAGAGACATTCAGATCGCGGACCTGGACAAGGATGGCGACTCGGATCTCGTGATCGCGCAATACAGTTCAGGCGAAATCGCCATCTGGCTGGGCGACGGTGAAGGCGGTTTTGAGGAGACCAAACGATTCCTGAGCGGCGGTGCGTTGCCGAACCAAGTACGGGTCGCCGATCTGAATCGTGATGGTTGGTTGGATTTGGTGGTTTCGCACCGTTATACGGAAGACAACGTCGTGATTTGGTATGGTGCCGAGGGCGTGCGGTATAACCGGCTACTCAAATTGGAAGCTGGAAAAGATCGTGAAGAACTGGAACATGACATACGCGATATCGCGTTAGGCGATTTTGATTCGAACGGGTGGCGTGACATTGCTGCAGCATGCCCTATTTCGCGGCAGTGCATCATCTGGTTTCAAGAACAACGTGCGGGCAGCGCGCCTTCGTTCCGCCAGGAAATTTATGCGTTCAAGGAATCAGACGGCGAACCCTACGCGCTCGCAGCCCGGGATGTCGATGGTGACGGCGATACGGATTTAGGCATTGCCATGTGGCGAACGAATACCGTTACATTCTTACTGTCAAACGCCGCCGAAGAGTAATGGTCACGATTCGACACGCCGAATGCGACGCACGCTGCTTGTAAGACGCTGATACTCTTCGCGCGTCATCGGATAACCTCCGAAACGCACGCGATTGTAGACGTCGACTACATTTCGAACGGGGCCGGAATCAATCGAACGAGTTGCCTGTACGTGCTCGATAAGTTCTCGGCTCGTCTTGCCATCGCAATTGGTCCCCAGTCTCGCGAGTCTGCGCTTGAGTCGACCGTATATCTGTTGCGCACGCACTTGATCGCGCGTCATCGGTGCCGCGAGACGGCGTGCAGTTCTGCGCCGGATGTAGGCGACTAGGGTATAGATCGCCCAGCCAATCGCCCCAACAACGACTAACCAAATGATTGCAAACGGAACGACGAACCCTGAGACCGAAAGTGCGTTTTGCGTGTCGCGATCCAAAAAGCTGAAGTCGAGCTTCATCGAATCCCTTAGCGCCTCCCGCAGTTTCTCCCACTGAATTCCGCCTTGGTATCCAACCACATCGCGATACCACAGCATCTTGGCGTTTAGCGCGTGACGCCCAAACGCCCGCGTCATCCGATCCCATGCATTCACGTCTTCGGGTATCGCGGGCGGCGACGGATCGAATGTCACCCAACCGTAGTCAACAAAGTAAACTTCCACCCATAGATGAGCCATACTTTTTCGAACAAGGTAGGCTTCGTCAGATTCGTTCCATTCTCCACCTTGGTAACCGGTAACTACACGCGCGGGAATTCCCAGGCTACGAACCATAAGCGCCATTGCACTCGCAAAAAGTTCGCAATGGCCGCTCTTAATGTTGTGAATAAAGTTGTCCACGGGTCTAAACGAACCGTCGAGTGAAATGTCAAGCGAGTATTCGAAATCGGTATTGAGGAAATAGTCTTGAATCGCCATGACTTTGTCGTAGGAGTTGTCCGCGTTTGCTGCGATCGATTCCGCAAGTGCAACTGATACGGGCTGAAGATCGTGATACGTGAGCATCTGGATCCACTGGCCCAAAATCGCACGATAGTTATCGGGCGCGGCGCGCAACGTCTCCGCGCTCGGGTCACGCACACTCGACCACGCCTGGTAATTCAGACTCGATTGATGCAGATTCGAAATGTACACCGTCGTGTCATTACGGGGATCCCACCGCAAGTTGCCGGTTGGAACTGTCATGGATTGTACAAAAGCGAGTGCTGGCAACCCTTCGATTTCAGCGTTATCAAGATAGATTTCTTGATAGACGCGGTGGGCATCCGGGTTTTCATGGCGCACGACAGTTCTTTCGTCCTCCGAGGAGTCGAAGCCATGGAAGGGTGTCCGGTCGGCGAATCGATTGTCGGGCAAGGCGGAACGTTCCCAACGCGCGTTACGGTATAGCTCTAGCGCGGTGCTCCTCCAAAAGAGGCTGCCACCGTAGATGCCGTTGGGTTCATCCGGAAATTGCACGCGCATGACGAGAGCCGGATCGGGTGTGATGTTTCCTCCAAAATTAAGATCGACGTTAGAGTCCACGTCTGTCGTTGATTGCGAAGAATTGCTGGCGCCGAAGATTCCGGCTTCCATACGCGGCGTGGCAATGAACATCAATGCGGTTAACAAAACACACGAAAATGAAAGAATGGCAATCGAAGCATAGAGATTTCGATCGAAAACCACTCCGGCGCGTTGTGGAATCGTGCCACCGCGTTGTCCTGCGTCAACGATATCGGGCGCTATTTGGTCTTTGTTTCGATTGGCCTCCGCGTATACGTGTAGTGTAAACAGCGCCCACACCGCGCTGAGGATGAAGAGGCCAAGTACGATTGCGAAAGCCGGTTCCGGCTCTTGTGCGCATGCGGCAATGAGCAAGAAAAACGACATGAGGAATAGATAGTAGTAGTACGCTACAGTTTTCCGGTGACACATGAGGTAGAACTGGATGTAGATGACGAGCCACGTGATGATGTGGATCAACTCAGCGGCGCCGGTCAACCACATACCAAGGAGGAAGAACCCAATACACATGTTGAGAAATGAGGTTAGGAATCCGTAGATCTCGGTTCGTGCGTCTAGCCGTACGAAAGCGGGCGCCATGGCAAAAATGGCGATTGGTATCAGTAAGGTCGGGGCCGTATAGACTTCCGTCGTCACCAACGCTAGAAAACCGGCGAACATCATTGCCGCGTTACTGATAATTAATGCGCGATGGGCTCGTTTATGCACGAATGACTTCCCGGGGGTCGATTACGAACATGCCGGTAGAGGGTTCGCGCCGCCCCCACATCGAGGGTTCTGCCGTGACATATAGATTGGTGACCCCGCGAACATTGGCAGTATCGGAATCAAATGGACTCGCAGCGCCGGAATCCGCGGGTTGCAGTCGGGCGAGTTTGTCCAAGAGTTTGATGAATTGTGACTGGCCTTCGCCCTCGGGGAGGGCATCATCGGGCGTGACGAGTGCTACGGTGTATTGACGAGCAAGCAACGTAAACGCTAGCGAGGCGACAACTTCAATCGCGCTTTCGAAATGGTCCTCGAAGTCGTCGACGCCTGTGTGCCATCGCGTGTCGAAAGTGAACAGAACAAACCGTGAGGTCTGTCGTTCGAGATCGCGTACAAGCAAGGTGCTGCTTCGTGCGCTGGCCTTCCACGCGACCCTTCGAAAATCGTCGCCTGGCACATACTCACGCAGACTGAAGAATTCGTCGCCGTCGCCGACGCGCGTCTTGAGTAAGTCCGCCCGGCCTTCGGCCTGTTCGATGAGGGCCGTGCGCGCGGGCAAAACGCGGGGGTAAACGACAATTTCGCTGCCATCGGATATGCGGCGTCTGCATTCGATGAGACCAAAGGGAAATGATGTCACGAGAACGACATCGGGGAGTGGATAGACACCCCGGCGTTCGTAAATGTCAGAGGTGCGCAGAATAGCTGATTTTTGAGCGGGCAAACTCAGCACATAGCCGATGAGGCATGAAGTGTCGTCATGCTCATAGTTTGTGGCGGGCGGTTTTTCCGCGCGAATCGAAATCGCCGGCAGGCCTTTCCTCCGATTTTCAAGGCGCACAAGCGCGCTGAAACGGGCGCCTCGATACACTGCCGCAGGCGCTTCACGAACGAGATGAATATTGCGAAGACTGATTCCGGACGCCGCAATCGAAAGAATGATGAAACTCGCGATCGCGCCGAAGACGAGATAGAAGAGATTGGTGCCAGTGTTCCACGCAGCAAGAAGCACCAGCAACATGATGAGCAGGAACACGTAGCCAGCCGGTCGAAGGCGGCGGCGAGTACCGAAAGATTTAGTTGACATGGGCGGCGTGCCTCCGAGATTGCGCGCCTATTCCGGGATGGGAACTTGTTTAAGAATTTCGTATATGGCCCGCTCACGCGCTTGCGCGGATGCGATGGGATTGCCATCGCGCGATCGCACTAAAATGCGGTGCGAAAGGACGGGGCCAGCCATTTCTTTGACATCGTCTGGCGTGACAAAATCGCGGTTTTCGACAAGTGCACGTGCCTGGCATGCCTCGAAGAAGGAGACCGATGCCCGGGGACTGGCCCCCAGTTGGATGTATTCGCTGTCCCGGGTGCCTTGGACGATTGCGAGCATGTACCGCGCAACGCTGTCGTCCACGATGATAGACCCGGTGAGATTCTGCAATTCGACGACTTGTTCCGCGGTCAAGACGGGTTCAAGGCGGTCCAGGTGCGTATGTGAATCGCGGCGGCGCATGATGTGCATTTCATGTTCTTCACCGGGATAGCCCATGTGTGCACGAAGCATGAACCGGTCGAGCTGGGACTCCGGCAAATTGTAGGTTCCTTCATACTCGATTGGATTCTGCGTCGCGAGGACGATAAACGGGTCGGGCAGCGGTCGCGTTAGCCCTTCCACCGATACTTGATTTTCACTCATTGCTTCGAGCAACGCGCTTTGCGTTTTCGGCGGCGTCCGGTTAATTTCATCGGCGAGAACGACGTTGGCAAAGATAGGCCCGGATCGAAACTCGAAATCACTAGTTCGCTGGTTGAGAATAGACACACCGAGAATATCGGAGGGCAACATGTCGCTAGTAAATTGAATACGGTGGAACGTGCCTTTGATCGATCGGGCGAGTCCTTGCGCAATCGTGGTCTTCCCCATGCCCGGCACGTCTTCGATCAATATGTGACCACGGGCGAGTAAGCCCGTAACGCAAAGCTTGATGACGTCACGCTTACCGAAAATAACTTTTTCTATGTTGTCGACAAGACTCGCAACCTGCTGCGAAGCCTCTGCACTAATTTTCCGAGTATCGGTGCTGGTGATGGGCGTGGTGGCCATGCTAACTCCCCGACGTCGCCAGACACGCCGCAAATCCTTCGGGAACCGCGACGAACCGGCATCTGATGCTGTATGCGCTCCTGGTTAATTCCGAGCGGACCGCAATTGATGTCGCCGATCACATTGCCCTTGGGCAGGGAGACATCGGCGCGTAATCTAACGATTTTGGGCGTGGGTCACAAGCCCAGGCGTGGCTGGACAAAAGTGCGAAAGTTGCGCTACAACCAACTATCGAACCATTCGTCGGCTTGGGTGAGGGCTTCAATCGGGAACGTACGACCCTTTTTGTGGGTCACATTGCTGATCGCTCGCCCTGCCGCGAGACCGCGGTAAATGGGCCGGGCGGATTCGACTGCGGCATCACAACTAGCGGTATTGGCGTGGCGATCATCATTGAGCGCAGTAATTGTCAACATCGGGGTCGGCGCGGCCAGCGCAATGATCTGTTCCCAGTCGATCGGGAATTCGTCGTCTTCTATAGGCTTCTGGAGTTGCGGCAACGCCGTAAAAACATCATCTTCCAGCCAACGCGAAATGCCTGGGTCTTCTGCAAACCGGGTAAACCCACAACTGGCGACACATGTGCGAATTCGGTCGTCGAGGGCCGATAGGATCAGCGCGTTGGTTCCGCCGAGACCGTGGCCAACGACTCCAATGCGTTCATCATCAACATGATTGATTTCCGCTAAGGCGTCAATGGCGTGTTGGTAGTCGATAAACATTCGGCCGAGTGCGGAAGATTTGGAATGTTCTTTGTAAAAGACACTGGTGTCGTACGGGGGCTTACCGGGTACGACGCGTTCGCCGGCCGTAATCGTGTCCGGTGCGATGGTGACGAAACCGAGTTCGGCATAGTGCTTGGCGAGCGCAAGATTCGGATCGCCTTCGAGGCCGGCACATTCGTCTTTCCCTTGTGGCACTTCCGAATGACAACACAACAGTGCCGGAGCGTCTTCTTCGAACTCGGGGACAAATACCCAGGCGGTGACGCGTTCCCATTCATCAACGAAGTAGTTGACGCGGCGACGACTGTAGCCTGGAAAATCTTGTTCGTCGATCGTCTTCAATTGCAGATCGACGCGCTGCTTCGGCAACTTACCCAACAATTTGCGCAAGATGTCCTGGATCCCTTTGCGCTGCTTTGGCCAATCAGTGACTTCGGCCAAACTATCAATCGCCGTGGCATTCGGCTTTGGCATTGTTCAGGGTTCCCCATTCGTCGTGGCACGCCGTAGCATTAACTGCATGGTAGTGAGGGGAGGTAGTAGTTTCAAACTGACAATTCAGCATTCGTGCTTTGAGTCTCGATCCCGCGGCCATGATCACGGGACAGAAGCGGTAGTTTCTTCCCCCGCTTCACGATGATAGAATCCTGGTCGCACAATCCGCAGTCTAACCCCGGGTCCCAGAAGCCAATCCCCCAATATGACTCTTTTTGAATACATGCGCGTGGCGCTTTCGTCCGTCGTCCAGAACAAGGTTCGTGCATCGTTGACGATGCTTGGCGTGACGATTGGCGTCATGGCCGTGATTTTGTTGGTGGCGTTAGGAGAAGCCGCTCAGATATTCGTCCAAGGTCAATTTGATGACATGGGCACGAATCTCCTCATTGTGACGCCGGGCAAGCAGGAAACGACGGGAATGATGCCCCTGATGGCGGGCGCCTACCACAAGTTGACCTGGGAAAATGCCAAAGAAATTGAACGCAAAGTCGCGGGCATTCGCCACATGTCCCCGGAAGTTATCGGGTCGGCTCGGGTCCGGTATTGGGATCGTCAACGAGACACGATGGTGTTCGGTGGGACCCCTCCCGTGGCCAAGATTCGAAACGTTCATGTGGAAACGGGTCGATTCTTGAACGATACGGACATCGAGCGGAATCAGCGGGTATGTGTGCTTGGTGCGTTCTTGGCCGAGGAACTATTCGGCAGCGAGAACCCATTGTATAAGAAGATTACCATCAATCGTGCGAAACACACCGTCGTAGGCGTTCTTGAACGCAAAGGGCAAACGCTTGGCTTTAATATTGACGACGTCGTGGTGATCCCGCTGAATAGCGCACAGAACATGTTTCACGGCGGTAGCGACGAAGTTTTTCAAATCGTCATGCAAGCAAATAGCCCTGATGACACGGACCGAATTCTGAGAATAGCGACCGAAGTGCTGACGGCCGCCCACGATTACACGGAAGATTTCACGATTATCGATCAAACGGCGATGCTTTCGTCGTTGGATCAAATCTTTCTCGCGCTGAAAGTCATGTTGGCGGGCATTGCTTCGATCTCGTTACTCGTCGGTGGCATCGGAATTATGAACATAATGCTGGTGTCCGTGCGTGAACGCACGCGTGAAGTGGGCATTCGCAAGGCGGTCGGCGCCTCGGGGCAGGACATCGGAATGCAGTTTCTCATTGAGTCCATGACCGTGAGTTGTCTCGGGGGGGTTATCGGTATTCTGCTCGCGTTCGGTGGAACGTTCGTTATTCGTTGGGCGTTCTCTGGTTTTCCGGTGTATTGTTCGACGTGGTCTATCCTTGTCGCGTTCTTCTTTAGCGCAACGGTAGGCATTTTCTTTGGCGTGTATCCCGCGATGAAGGCTTCGTCGGTGGATCCAGTCGAAGCGTTGCGGTACGAATAGGCGGTAACGAAAATGGGCTTACGAGCATTTGATAAGGCTTTTGTGGAGGAGGCGATTGCTGAATTCGAAGCGCTAACGCCGGATCTGTCGCCGGAGTGGGGATCGATGCGGCCACCGCAAATGATCGCGCATCTGACGACTGCGGTGCGGTACGGGTTGAATAAGGAGGAACACACGCCGCCCGAGGGCAACTTTCTCATTCGGCACGTATTGAGTCCAATCTTGCTGAGTGGTCTGCTCAGGATGCCAAAGAACATAGCAAAGCCAAAATTGTACGACGCCTCTGCTCCGGAAGGTACACTCGACGCCCTCCGCACGGAGATCGAAGATCAACTGACCCGGCAAGACGAGGGGTCGTTTGATCCGCCGCCTCACCCCGCGCTCGGCGATCTGGGTCCTAACGGTTGGGGCAACTTGCACACTATCCACATCGAACATCACCTTCGTCAGTTCGGGCGCAAACTGCGCATCAAGGATTAGGCGCGAAATGTCGGCTCCACAATTCGACCACGACTACGTCGCGGAAAGTATGGATCGGTTGTCTGCGCTGCCCCCTGACGCACAGCCAGAGTGGGGAAAAATGACGCCTGCTGAACTGCCATCGCACCTAGCGGGACTGGTTCTGTATTCGATGGGCCGCAATGGGTCAATACAAGTTCGATCGAATTGGGTGCAGCGCAACGTGCTAAAACACCTCCTTATCGGCGGCCTGTTGCGCATTCCGAAAAATATCAAGGTTTCCGCGCCCGTCGCTGAGCGCATCGCGCCACCGAAAAAATATGATGTCGAGTCGCTGCACGCTTTGCTTGAGGAATACCTTGGTTTAATCCTGGCGGATGAAATTACTCCTCCCCCCCATCCCGTGCTGGGTCCGTTTTCAGTTGATGATTGGGCTAGTTTTCACTGTCGGCATTTCGAGCATCACTTCCGTCAATTCGGGGTCTAAGAGGAACCAATCGCTTGAACCCGGAAGAACGGTACGCAGAAGAAGCACCTTTTCCCACCACCGCAGACTTCGATTCGACGTTTGCCTACTTTTTCAACGAGCAACGCCGCCGTGCATACAACAGTACGAATGGGCTTTCAAACGAGGACTTGAGTCTTCAGCCCGGACACGGTGGTTGGAGTATCGGCGAGATTCTTTCACATCAGTTGTACTTGCTTCGCTTCATGGCGAATACGTTGGAGCCGGGTTCGACGAAAGACTTGCCGGATACGGACGTCGGCGAACAAGGCGCATGGAAGATAGAGGTCATCACTGCGGAACGTGAGCGGCTTTGGGATCATCTAGCCGAGGTATTCGGAGGTATGACGGCTGACGGCCTCATGGAAAAGCGGCCCGATCTCCCACCCGATCACTGGGCGGACTGGCCTGTATTCATGCGGATTCTCCGGCCGCTCATCGATTATGCGACGCATATCGGGCAAGTAAACTACGCCCGGCGGCAATTAGGCAAACCCGTAGAACGCGTCTAACCGTCCATCGTGTTTCGCCAGGACGCATCGGCGTGTATCATGCCCGCTTCATCTCCGCATGTGTCGCAATACGCAATAAAGGAAAGGGACTGCCCATGGCTGACGAACCGAAGACCCAAGCCATCGATTCTTTGATGCAAGAAAACCGGAAATTTCCTCCGCCAGAGAACATTGTTTCGCGGGCGCATGTGAATTCGCAGGAAGCGTACCAGGCGTTGTATGACCGTTCGATCGAGGATTCAGACGGATTCTGGCTTGAGCAAGCGACGAAAGAGCTGTCCTGGTTTAAAGAACCGACCCAATCGTGCGAATACACCTGGGACACCCAAGGACGCAAAATCGAGCATACGTGGTTCGCCGACGGAGAATTGAACGTTTCGTATAACTGCCTCGACCGGCACCTCGGCACGCCCAAGGCGACGAAGACAGCGCTGATATGGCAGGGCGAAGAGGACGACGAAACCAGGACGTTGACCTACGAAGAGTTGCATGCCGAGGTATGCAAATTCGCGAACGCGATGAAATCGCTGGGTGTCAAAAAGGGCGATCGCGTTTGCATCTACCTCCCAATGATCCTGGAATTACCGATCGCAATGTTGGCCTGTACGCGTATCGGGGCAATACACTCGATTGTGTTCGGCGGATTTAGTTCTGAGGCGATTAGTGATCGTGTTCAGGACTCGGATTGTTCTTTGCTGATTACGTCCAATGTTTCGCTGCGCGGCGCGAAAAAGATTCCGTTGAAAGAAATCAGCGACGCAGCGGTCGTAAAATGCCCGACCATAAAGAACGTCGTCGTGGTCCGGCGAAACGATGACGCATGTCCGTTCACGGAAGGGCGTGACCGCTGGTATCACGATTTGATGGCCGACGCGAGCGCGGATTGCCCGCCGGAGAAAATGAACGCCGAAGACCCGTTATTCATTTTATACACGTCGGGCTCGACCGGAAAACCGAAAGGCGTCGTGCATACGACCGGTGGCTATTTGCTACACGTCGCGATGACGCACAAGTACATCTTCGACGTTCACGATGATGATGTGTATTGGTGTGGCGCGGATATCGGTTGGGTGACGGGACACAGTTACATTGTGTACGGCCCGCTCACTAACGGCACAACCTCTCTTGTGTTCGAGGGCATACCGACGTATCCCGACGCCGGTCGGTATTGGCAGGTGTGCGAGAAGTACGGCGTAACCATTTTTTACACGGCACCAACCGCTATCCGTGCACTCATTCAACAGGGCACGGACTGGCCCCAGAAATACAACCTCGACACATTGCGCATTCTCGGCTCAGTCGGCGAACCGATTAATCCGGAAGCCTGGATGTGGTACCACGAGCATGTCGGCGCTGGGCGCTGCCCGATCGTGGATACATGGTGGCAGACGGAAACCGGGGGCATACTTATCGCGCCGCAACCCGGGGCACACACGTTGAAACCGGGAAGCGCTAGCCGACCATTCTTCGGCGTCGAGCCCTCGATTCTTCGTGAAGATGGTAGCGAATGCGATACGCATGAAGGCGGGAAACTATGTATCCGCAAACCGTGGCCTGGGATCATGCGTACGATGTGGGGCGATCACGAACGATTCATAGACACGTATTTCACGATGTATAGCGATTTGTATTTCACGGGCGATGGCGCGCGACGTGATGGCGATGGCGACTACTGGTTGATGGGTCGTATCGACGATGTCGTAAACGTTTCCGGTCACCGAATCGGCACGGCTGAAGTGGAAAGCGCGTTGGTGAGTCACGCTCAGGTCGCTGAAGCGGCGGTCGCGCCGATGCCGCATGACATCAAAGGCCAGGGCTTGTACGCATTCGTAACGTTAGTCGGCGGCGTGGAAGAGACGGAGGCGCTGCGAAAAGAACTCATGCAACATGTTCGCAAGGAGATCGGTCCGATCGCGCAACCGGATGTAATTCAGTTTGCGCCTGCGCTACCGAAGACGCGGTCGGGCAAAATTATGCGACGCATCTTGCGTAAAATCGCCGAGGATGCAACGGACCAAATCGGCGACACCACCACGCTGGCCGATCCGTCCGTGGTGGATCAATTGGTGGCGGGCCGTTCAAGCGCGGTTGTCGGCTAGCGAAAGCGTTCGGAGCAGTACGTTGAGCATTAGGCCTGAAGATTCTCCGTATGAGCTGTTTCGTCAATGGTATGACGAAGCCGCCGAGTGCGAGATCGCGCTTCCGGATGCAGTGACCTTGGCGACGGCCGATGCCGACGGGCTACCGGATGCGCGGATGGTCTTGCTGAAGGGATTCGACGAACGAGGATTTGTGATCTATACGAACCTCGGAAGCACAAAGGCGAGCCAGATTCAGGCGAATCCGAATGCGGCGCTCTGTTTCTATTGGATGCCGCTACGTCGGCAGATACGCATCAAAGGGCCATGCGAGGCCGTGTCGGGGGAAGAAGCGGACGCCTATTTCGAGTCGCGGCCCCGGGACAGCCAGATTGGCGCGTGGGCTTCGAAACAATCCCAGCCGCTTGAGGGTCGTTTCGAATTGGAGAAGCGAGTGCTCAATTACCTGGGCAAATACGCGGTGGGAACAGTGCCTCGGCCGCCGTTCTGGTCTGGATTTCGGATCGTGCCGACAGCGATCGAGTTCTGGATGGAAAAGAAATCGCGATTGCACGATCGCTTACGATACACGAGGGATGGGGACCATTGGGAAACGGAGTGGTTGTATCCCTAGCTTTTTGCAGCGGCACCCAGGTCCAATTCGGACTTCACATTATTACGTCCCGCATCTTTGGCCAGGTACAGCGCTTTATCCGCGCGCTGCATGATGGTGTCATCATTGTCTTCCGTTTGCACTTCGCACACGCCCAAGCTGATCGTAATGGGCGCGATGGCTTCGCTGGTCTTTGCGACTTTTAGTCGCTTCGATTCGACGCTGCCGCGATATCGTTCCGCGATTTCCAGTGCGGAATCCAAATTAATTCCAGGTAATACGACGCTGAATTCTTCGCCGCCGTACCGGTGCGCGAGTGCTTCATTCTTAGAGGTGTCGGAAAGCGTTGCGCTGACGATACGGAGCACGGCGTCGCCGATGTGATGCCCGTACTTGTCGTTGAAATCTTTGAAGTGGTCGATGTCCAACATGATGAGGCTGAAAGGCGCACCGTCACGGGCGTGATCGGCAAAACACGAAGCAAGATGTCGTTCGAGCGCTTTGCGATTTTTCAATCCCGTGAGCGGGTCGGTGAGGCTTTCCTGCTCCAAATGGTCCAGGCGTTTGCGCAACGTTTCAACGTCGTTCGTAGCCGCTTCAAGTTTTGATTGAAGCTCTTGGCTGGAATTGGCCATCTTGGCGGTTTCGGACACGAGACCTTGAACGACGTCCCGGATTTTGCCGACTTCGCTCGCCTCGCCAAGTTCCGCAGAGACTGCATTGAGTTCGTTGCCGTATTCCGTTGCGGCACCGCCCGCATCCAATACGTCTTTTAAGATTGTTTGTAGAATGTCTTGCGTGTTGGTCTGGGTTTCAACCAGTACACCCTGCGTGCGCTCGGTACCAATATGTTGGTCATACAGAGATTCGCATACTTCAGTTGTGATCGGTTCTTCTCGACGTTGCAGCGAGCCTATGGCAATACCCAATTCCGGATGCCAACCCATCGCATAATCGAACCAAACATGAAAGCTCTTATGGGTGACGGCGATGTTCGATTCCAGCATTTTCTGGATGACTTCTTGGGCGAAGTCGGGCGAAAGTTCAGTGCTCGGACGTGTCAGGCCTGGCATGCTTTGATAAACCCCCTAGTGCGGTCCAAAAGGCCACCCCCGGCCCGTTGAACGTACCTCAGAAATGCTTGCAAAGGCTGTACTTATAGCACTAGGGCAAGCGTTTGTCAACAATAAACTTTTCACCCCGAATATCCAATCCATACAACCTGTTTTAATTGTTTTTAGTGCGGGCTATTGGGACTGAATTGCTTCTGGAGCGGTGCGTTTCAACAATTTTCGTAGGGATCAGAAATGCTTTAGATAGCTGAAACCGTGAGGACCGGTGACTTGTTGATGTTTGTGATACCTTCAAAAGCCGTTGACACCTTCTTAAGGAGCCTAAATTCGACATGACAACAGATATAGATCGGCGAGAATTCCTACAGACATTGGGGTTAGGGGCTGCGGCTTGTTCGTTGAGCAAGGGAGCTTGGGCTGCACGCGGCGCGCGTCGGCCAAATGTGGTCGTAATCTTCGCGGACGACATGGGGTACGGTGACCTGGGTTGCTACGGACACCCGACAATTCGGACGCCGAATATTGATTCAATGGCGCTGGATGGGATTCGGATGACGTCGTTTTATGCGGCGGCCTCCGTATGTTCTCCATCGCGCGCGGCGCTACTAACCGGCCGCTATCCTGTTCGTTGCGGGATGCCCGGGAACACGGGCCCGAATAGCAATAGTTACTTGCCGGAGTCTGAAGTGACGATTGCGAATGCGCTTGGTGCCGAGGGCTATCGGACGAAGGCGGTGGGCAAATGGCATTTGGGCCATCAGCGGCCGGAGCTGTTGCCAACGGGCCGCGGTTTTGATTCTTGGTT
>JAJDAB010000241.1 GCA_029262095.1 Candidatus Hydrogenedentota bacterium | reverse complement strand
TCCCAGTCCGAAAACTCGTCATTAATGACCACGCGAAGCCGGTCTACATCAAGACTGAACCCATGCTTCTCCCGTAACCCATCATAGAGAACCCGAGGCGATTCCGCAGCGGACTGAATCGTTTCCTGGGCGGCATCGCGCTGTTCACGAAGAATCGCGAAGTACTGTATGTGAATGGATTTATCAGACACGTTACTTTCCACCGTCACGTTGAGCGAAGTCGAGGCATCTACCCGGGAACACGAGCGTTACTTTGTAAACTCAGTAAGATTCCTCGGCTTCGCTCGGAATGACATTCAATTTCTTCGCGCGCGTTGTGGCCGGTCTCACGACCGCGCCACACCGCCGACCGAAGGTCTCCATTCTTTCGCGCTCATGTAGCCTAATCTGCCCGCAACGCTTCTAACGCCGCTTTATACTCTTCCGGACGATTTACATTACTCAATGCCAATTCATTCGGCGGCTCCAGCAAATGCGTCCGCGAATTAATCAACACCTTCCTCGGACAATGATACCCCAGGGCGAGAAACTCCATCATCCGCATCACGGCCTTGGGCTCGTAAAACGTGCATAGCGGTTCGGGAAAACCATCGCGTGTGCTCGTAAAGGCCGTCGCGAGCCGGAACGGATTGCGGGCTTCAACCAGCACATCGAGTGTTTCCGGGTCGATAAACGGGAGGTCGCAAGCCACGACCAACCATGCCGCATGCGCATCCGACTTCAACGCGGAAAGAACGCCGCCGATCGGGCCGAAGTCCAAGAACGAATCCTGAATCTGCGGAAGCGTCGTGCGCACCGGGTCATCGGATTGATCGGGACGAATCGACACAAATACCTCGTCGCAATGCGGACTCAACAAATCTTTGACGTGATCGATTTGCGACTTACCGTGAAAGTCGAGCGCCGCCTTGTCCCGTTGCATACGCGAACTTTGGCCACCTGCCAAGATTAGGCCCTTGAGGGGCGTAGCGTTCGCCTTGTCGAAAAAGTGATTGAGAACCGTTTCGCCGATTAAATCTTGCTGCTCAAGCGTGAGGTACGGCGCATGCGGCGGCAAAACCGGACACGCATCCGGGTGGCCGACATAGGCCAACACATTCTCGTGTTTACCGGGATCGCCATCACCAACCGGTACAAGCTTGGGCACGTCGGGGTACGCACTCCCTTCGACTAGAACGGCGTCCGCATCCAACAGCGGCCGAGGCGGCAAATTCTCGTCCTCCGAGGTCGGGTAAACGAGCAACCGCTGACCAAGATGATCGCTCCCGTTCGTGCGCTGGTTTAACCCATCGCTAAACGCAGGCGCTTCCGCCGGAGGTATGACATGCGCCAACTCAAAATCCGCCAAAGGCCCCGCTTTCAAAAACCAGATCAACGCCTTCGCAGTACCGGCATCAGGGCCAGAGACCGCGACCTCATAAGGGTTAAATGTAAACGGCCCCAGCCGATTTTTCCTGGGGTCGCTATGACTGCAGCCGGTAGACATGGTTGCCGTCTAATCCTTTCCGATACAGCTCGACGCCATCGCGAGAACTCCAGAGAGAAACATCGTTCGACATGTATCTAGATTCCAAGGCGAAGAGACTTCCAATACTTTACTCACTACCGGCTTGAGGCGATTTGAACGGCCACATTCGCCCTGGTAGTATCCCCATAATGCTCAATATTCACAGACAGATACCAAGGGTGGATATGCATACTAATCCGTGTTGTGTATACCCAATGGTGCCCTCAAATATGCGAGGCAGACTCGAAGTAGAATATCTTCGAGAATCTGTCTACATTGATAGCGAGCTTCGACCATCCGAGGTGACTGACATGTTGCTAACCTGCCACGGTGTCGAAACCCTAAACAGAATCTGGCTCGTGTATCCAAATGTACTTAGTGAATCATTGCTCTCATTGTCCATAACGACACCCGACGCAATTCCGGCAAAAACAACTTGTGCAGACGCGCACATCCGCAATGAAACATCCTATATTCTTTCAGACCCAGTGTACAAGATCAAGGGACTGGCAGAGATCGATCTAACCAACACCGGTGCTCACAAACTGACATTTCCGCCCTCACAGACCGGATTCACAGGACGGCTTGCTGGACCATTCACTTTTAATTGTGTGCCGTTGACTTATGCACAGAATCTAGTTGTACGTTTCTGCGAGTATTCCATCGTTGAAATCAATTTGGACGGAGAGCATGATGCGATTCGAAAAGACAATGGAAACGATAAAGATGGGTTGTTTTTTCGAATTCGAACCATGCCCATTCCGGTGGGTCGAACGTTTCCGATTCGCTCGGAGATAGACGATGACGGCGTAAACTGTTACGAGGTTCAACATTTCTCAGGAAATATTCTCGGGCCACTGCAGGTGATTAAGCGTTTGGTCGAGAAACTTGAAGTCATGCGCGATATGAATATACCCATACAAGTGAATTCAGAGGCGCTTGGAATCAAGTCTCTGGAGCTAAGTGTCCATGACACACGACACGCTTGTACTCGTTTGATTACGC
>JAJDAB010000240.1 GCA_029262095.1 Candidatus Hydrogenedentota bacterium | reverse complement strand
GCGTCAATACTCAACCCGTCTAGGATTTTCGCGCGGGATTTGTAGATGCGCCCGAGTGCGTCGAGTTCGGCTTCGGGAATGAGTCCCAAATCACCGAATTGTGCGCGCCATTCGTTGTGCGCCCGCCTCATCCGCAGGAGTGTATTCTCGTGGGCAAGATCGCCCGCGAGATTGTGAACCTCGTGCGGATCGCTCTGCAGATCGTACAGCTCTTCGACCGGCTTTGATGACTTCGTTATCCATTTCGCCGACTTGGGTAGCTCATCCGTCGCGGCGAGCTGTTTCATTTCAATTTTGATCGGGCTCTTTTCAGCCGTGTTCATAAATTGGTCGTATGGCTTGTGCGGGGCGTAGTTACGAATGTATCTATAGCGCTTGTCGCGGACCGTTCGGATGGTGTCGTATCGTTCATCCATGCGATCGCGTGCAGCGTAGATATAGTCTCGCTCAGGTGGGCGGTTGACGCCCAGGAAAGGTTGTCCTTG
The DNA here is from genome assembly GCA_029262095.1 of Candidatus Hydrogenedentota bacterium. Lineage (GTDB taxonomy): Bacteria > Hydrogenedentota > Hydrogenedentia > Hydrogenedentales > SLHB01 > JAJDAB01. The sequence goes on along the minus strand of JAJDAB010000240.1, from coordinate 5,772 downwards.
CATGTGTTCGGGCACATCCAATCCAGCGAGTTGGATCATGCTCGGGGCAAAGTCGACGGAGCTGACCAAGCGATCTTCGACGATCCCCTTCCCCACTCCGGCGCGCGCACGCCATTTTTCGGGGACGTGGACGATCAGCGGTACACGCGTGCCGGAATCGTAGAGCCAGCGTTTGCAGCGGGGCATGCCTTGTCCGTGATCGGTCCAGAAAACGACGATGGTGTCGTCAGTAAGACCGGCTTCTTCAAGTTCTTTCAGACGGTCGGCGACCCAGTAGTCCATCACTGTAACCAGTTCGTAATAGCCGGCCCAATTGCGGCGCACCGCGGGCGTATCCGGATGGTATGGCGGCGGCTCGATGGATGCAGGGTCTTGGCCGTGTTCGGGACGGAGATTGGCGATCGCGTCTTCATAGTTTTTGCCCACGCCGCGCGTTGCGCCTTCGTGGCTGCCGGTGTAATTGAACACTGCGAAGAATGGTTGGTCGGTATCGTCGCGATTGCGCCAGTGTGCACGTCGACTTGACTCGTTCCATGCCGTTTCGGGTACGGGAAAGTTGTAGTCAGTCTTGGAGTTATTTGTGCAGTAATAGCCCGCGTATCGCATGTATTCGCTGAAACATTTCACGTGGCTCGGTATCTCAGGTTTGGTGGAGCCGTCGACGCCCTCGCCGCCGGATCGCATGTGGTGCGTGCCGAGCGTGCTCGCGTACATGCCGGTGATGATGCACGACCGGTTCGGCGCGCAGACGGGCGCCGTGGTGAATGCATTCTCGTATCGGATGCCGCGCGCGGCGAGGTCGTCCAGTGCCGGGGTTATTGCGTGCGGATCGCCGTAGCAACCGAGATGACGACCGGTGTCCTCGCATGAGAGCCAGAGGATGTTGGGGCGGTCAATGTGCTGTGCGTTAGCACGATTCGCAGCCGCGCCCAGGCCTGCCGCACCGAGAACGCCCAAGAATTCGCCGCGAGTCAGCTTCATACTTTCGCTCCGCACCGTTCGGCCCAAGCCATCCATTTTACTCCCAATTCTTGCACACGATCAGGTTCCATTGTCGCGCGGTCGTTCAGTTCACAGCGGTCTTCTTCGATGTTATACAGTTCCCACGGTCCATCGCCGGACCAGACGGCTTTCCAGTCACCGCTTCGGACCGCGCGGCAATCGCTAAATTGCCAGTAGAGTGCGTCGTGACTATCGCGGGTGCCGCCCTCGAGTATCGGCAACAGGCTCTTGCCTTCACACCCTGGAATGGGCTGGCCGCCGAAGGATTCCGGATATTTAGCGCCAGCGAGGTCGAGGCACGTCGGCATTAGATCGATGATGTGACCGATTTCGTTGGTCATCGTGTCGGGTTCAATGACGCCAGGCCAGTAGGCCACGAGTGGCGTCGAGATACCGCCTTCGTGGTCCCAGCGTTTGAACTTGCGAAATGGGGTGTTTTGGACTGTCGCCCAAGGTGGGTCGACCGTGCGGTATGACTCGACCGGACCTGGCGGCACGCCGGGAGTCGTGTGACGGACTTCTGCGCAGCCGCCATTGTCGGAGAGGAATAGGACCAGCGTATTCGATTCTTTGCCCAGGTCGCGGATCTTTGCCAACACGCGGCCAATGTTCTGGTCCATGCGATCGACCATCGCCGCGTAGACCGCCATTTTGAGATCCCACATCTCGCGGTCGCGGGCGTCATCCCAGGAAATGCCTTCGCCGTTTTTCTTGTAGAACGCGTCCATGTCCCAGGCGTCTTTATCCTCGACATCTTCCCACGCGGGTACGCGTTCGTCGCGTGGCGCGATGCCCCAGCTTTCTTTGATGAGACCCATCTCAATCATGCGCGCTCGGCGGCGTTTTCGGACGACGTCCCAGCCCTCCATGTATTTGCCCCTGTACTTCTCGATGTCGGAGGGATGCGCGTGAAGGGGATAGTGTGGCGCGGTATATGGAAGATAGAGTAAGAAAGGCTTGTCTTCGTTGGCATATTCGTCGAGGTAGCCGATCGCGTGGTCTGTGAACGCGTCGGTGGCATAAAAGTCGCGGTCTTCCGGTGTGAACGGTTGCGATACTTCGCCGTCGTCCGCCCATTTTCGGGGCCAGTTTTTCTCTGCGGGCTTGGGTTCGCCTGAACGCTGTTCGCCCGGGTTCCAGAAATTACAGCAGCCATCAGCGAGACCGTAATACCGGTCGAATCCGCGTTCGGTGGGGAGTTGCTGGGCGTGCCATTTACCCGCCATCAAAGTGCGGTAACCCGCGCCGCTCAAGAGTTCAGCGATGGTCGCGCAGTTTTCCATGACGACGGGGCCATTGTGAACGCCGCATTGTTGGGCGTACAGGCCGGTGAGGAGGGATGCTCGGGTCGGCGCGCACTTCGCGTTGTTGTAAAACTGAGCAAAACGAAGACCACCGGACGCGAGCCGGTCAAGATTCGGGGTCTGAATCTCGCCGCCGTAACAGCCGATGTCGGAGTAGCCCATGTCATCGGCCATGATGACTACGATATTGGGCGGTTTAGCGGTCGCTGCACGCGCTTTGGACATAACAGTCGCGGTCGCGGCGGCGGCACCTGACCGGCTTATGAACTCGCGTCTGGTAATGCTGCTGGACATGATAGCGTCGAAGCCTTTTCGTTTAGAATTCATCAAATTTCAGTGGCGGCGCACCCAGATCCCAGAATGCTGTACCGGCTTCTTGGATTCCCGGCTCCTGATACATATTGAAGAAGTACGTGACAATCGATTCGTACTCCTCAATTGCTGTCCCTAACGAAACGATGGTCCGGACTTCATCTGATTCGATCTTCCCGCCAGCGATCTGATCGAGCATCCGGATGCCAATTACATAGTAAACCGGCGCGGAGTATTTGTCTTGAGATGCGATTTCACGAAGTGCTTCGTATTCGGAACTGAATTCCACAGGGATAATTCGCATCCAAGAGTCAAATTCCTCCAGAACAATTCTCTGAGCAGTTACCTTGGGAATGTGGACCCACTTATAGTATTTGTGTGTTCTGAACGCGGCATACGCTCCAATAGCAATCACCAATGTTGCGAGAAGGACACCGGCAATAAACCGTGGAACTAGACGTCTCGATTCAGGGTTAAGGTTTTTCGACATGATACTTGGGATTGTACTCGCCGCGTTCGGCGAATCCGCCTAAGTGGGGCCGCATTCGGCTTACGCGCGGGTAGCTTTCGAAGATGTCGCCGTAGCCGTGCATCCGGGGATCGCCTTGCTCTCGTAGCGCGGATTGCAGGCGGTCGCGCAGGTCATCGAGCACGGGTTCGTATTCTGTGATGTCGGCCAGATTGTTTAGGCAGTACGGGTCGTCCTTGATCGCAAACAATTCATGCTCGGGCCGTTTGCCTACGGCCCAATCTCGATATCGCTGCACCGCGGAATCGCCGGAGAGGACGATGTCTTTCGCGGGACAGCCGTCGATATCTTCAAAGCCGTCGGGGTCGCCCGCGGGCCAGCGGTCGGGTTTTACATTCCATATATAGAGGTAGTCTTGCGTGCGGATGGCGCGGCCGGGATACCCTAGATTATCGAATCTGGCATGCGTATGGCGTTCGCGGCCGGTGAGCACATAGTCCTGCGATGGGCTATTTAGAAACGACTTCCCGACCATTGTCTCCGGCGCGTCGATACCCGCCGCGTTCAATAGGGTTAGCGCAATGTCTACGAAACTCACTAGGTTCTTCGACTCCGCGCCTGCCTCCACCTGCCCGGGCCAGCGCACGGCCATCGGCACGTGCGTGCCGTGTTCGTAGAGGTTCGCTTTCGCGCGCGGGAAAGGCATCCCGTTGTCGGACGAGACAATTACCAACGTGTTATCGAGTTCACCGATGCGTTCGAGCGCAGCGAGCATGCGGCCCAGGTGTTCATCGAACCATTCAATTTCGTCGAAGTAGTCGAGTAGGTCATCGCGCATTTCGGGTGTATCGGGAAGAAAATCCGGAACGACCACTTTCGATGCGTCCTTCCCTTTCGCACGACCGGAGCCTTTCTTGTAGCTCCGGTGCGGTTCGTTGCAGCCGAACCAGAAGCTGAAGGGCGCGTCTTGCGGACGGGATTCAAGAAAGTCCTCGAAGTTTGCGGCATAGTCGTTGTCGCGAACGCTAGTGCTGGGGCGATCCGCTAGTTTGCGATCGCTGAATTCGCGTCCAGCCGGATTTCGTGTCCATCCCCCACGTTTCCAATCGCCGGGCCCCCAACCTTTGCTAGTGAACCCGACGAAATAGCCGTGTTCTTCCAAGAGGTCCGTGTACACGGGATACGGGTTCGGAAAAATACTGCCGTGCGTACCCGCTTCAGCGATTTGCCAGATATGGCGTCCAGTCAATGTTGCTGCGCGGTTCGGTGAACATTGTGGTGCAGCGGTGAAGACGTTGTGGAAGAGGGTTCCTTCTTTTGCTACGCGATCGAAATTGGGCGTCGCGATTTGCGGTTCGCCGTATGCGGAAGCATGTGGCCATGACCAGTCATCGGCGATTGCGAATAGGATGTTAGGTCGACGCGCGCCGGACTCTTGCGCGGTTGTTACGTTCGATTGCAGGGTTATCGCCGCTGCAGCAGCGCTAGTCTTAATGAAAGTTCTTCGGTCCACAGAATAGTCCTCGTTGGTTCTTTGGAGACTAGCGTCCAATGTGTCTCTCAATCAACCGCTTAGAGTCGTCATTCCCGCGCACGCGGGAACCCAGAACCACTGTCCATTGAGTTACCAGAGAGAATGTCATCCCGAGCGCAGCCGAGGGATCTTCGTCACATGCACAGAAAATGCTCGGGGCCGTGTTAGATCCCTCGGCTGCGCTTGTATGGTTCGTCTCGCTTCTTTTAGGTTTGGAAGAAGTGGGCTGGCAGAGGTGTGGCTACGCTGGAGCGTCGTGACCCGACAGCTCGTTCCCGAGATGCCCCTGCCAGCCCTGTACGTTCCTTTGAGCCCGGACGGTATCTCGGGATGACGGGATGACGGTCTTGGTCTAGCAGACGAACCTTGATTCCTTTTCACCGTTCCTTGGATACTGCTTGGGCGCTTCACCCCCACCACGGTCCTCCCCCTTCGAGGGGGAGAAAGATTATCCTGAGCGGGTGCTTTTTCGAGGTTGACTGGAGACATGCATGCCCACACGTTCATTGAATCGTCGTCAGTTCTTAGGGGCATTGGGTACCGCTGGAGCGTTGGCTGCGCTGCCTCATTCCGCGCGCGCGCAAACTAAACGCCCCAACGTGATTCTTATCATGGCGGACGATGTCGGTATTGATGGGTTTGGGTGTTATGGCAGTGCTTCGTACAAGACTCCAGCGTTGGACGAGCTTGCGGCGTCGGGGGTGCGATTCACGCATTGCTATTCGCAGCCGTTGTGCACGCCTTCGCGCGTACAGATCATGACGGGGCGCGCGAACTTCCGAAATTACAAAGCGTTTGGCACTTTGCCGCCGGAGGAACGTACGTTTGGTCACATGATGCAAGACGAGGGATACGACACGTGTGTGGTTGGGAAATGGCAATTGGCTGGACGCAACCGTCCAGAGTTGGGTCCGGGCGTCACGCCCACGGAGGCCGGGTTTGACGACTATTGCGTGTGGCAAATTATGGAACGCGGACCTCGTTATGCGGACCCCGAGATCGAGCGTAAAGGCCATGAACGCGAGGTGATGCCGGGTAAATATGGGCCGGACGAATTTACCGACCATCTAATCGACTTCATATCTAAGCCGCGGGAGAATCCCTTTTTCGGATACTTTCCAATGGCGCTGGTACACAATCCATTTGTGCCG
>JAJDAB010000239.1 GCA_029262095.1 Candidatus Hydrogenedentota bacterium | reverse complement strand
TTTGTATTCGATTCAGACACCATGGCGAAGTTCGTCGAGGGAGTGGAACCGGTCGTGGACGACCGCACTCGGCTCGACTTCAGCATGCCAAGGTATCTTGGCTCGGGGTTTGGCCTTGGATGGTTGACGACCGAAGTGCGTGAAGATGGGCTGTATCCGCTGAACGCGATTCGCGAACGGGCGCTTGCCTATGACGCGATGCGTTTAGTTGTGACGCCCTACCTGGACGGCGTCACCGATGAGGAACGAGAAACGATCGATCAGCAACTTCGTACGCGCAAACTGCTATTCAATCAGGAACTGCGCATTCATACGCCGCAAGATGAATGGGACCGTTGGCCGGAGGGGTGAGACGCGACCAGCACATCCTCGGAAGAGAACGCCAGGTTCGCCCATACGCTTCCCCCTTTGAAGGGGGCCAGGGAGATGTTGCCCTCCGACATCTCAACCCTAAAACGCGCTAATCGATTTGCCCATGCTGAACAATCCGGCCATCCTTGACGACGACCGGCTTCGACAGTGTTTTCACTGGCGTATAGTACGCATTGCAGCCGAACATCTCGTCGACTGTCCGCGGACCCCATCGAACTTCTCTCGACGGATCCGGATTGTGTGGATTGTTCGCGCTGTTGTCCCATGTGGCAACGGCTTCCAAAACGGTATCTTTCGGCACCCGAATCGGATTGGATAAATAGTAATAGCGTTGCCAATCGAAACTATATTGCGGCAAATCGAAAACGAGATCAGATGTCCCATCGGGATACCGAAAATGAATCTGCGTCGATTTCCCCCGTAGATGCATGTGGGCCGCAAAGTGCGTAACCCACCCATCTTCCTCAAACGCAACTGTTTTTCGTTGCGAATGACTTGACTGGTGGGGCGGTATTCGAAGGTCTGCCATGATTAGGTTGACGTTGCGTTGAACTCGCTCAATTGTTCCATCGGCCCAATACAGGCCCAATCGAATTCGTTCCTTTCTCGGTTCCGTCCGCGGGGCAAAATGCGTTACAAGCCCGATGCGTGATCCTTTGCCAACAGGAATCCCCTGCCCTTCCGGAAGCAATTCGACGGTGAGTCCTGGGAACCAGGTATAAAAGTATGGAAATTCGCGCACATCCATCGCTCCTTCTTGCCTGTGGTTCGGCGGCACATCGAATCCGTCGGGTACCGAAAAAATGTGAGCATGATGGAGGGAGTCGTATTGATCGGCGACAAGGACGACACCGCGAAGCCACATGTCTTCTTCGAACGAAAATTCGGAGAAAAGCGTAGCGCGTTCATCCGCACCTTCCGTTGAAATATCGTGTTCCGGAAAGTCAACGACTAAGTCGGGCTCACCAAATGCCCATGCGGATTCTGGCCAGATTACCTCGGGCGTTTCTTCCGCAGGATTACCGCGTGGAGCATCTTGGCCAACCCAGTCCGCAATCGTTTTGATTTCCGCGTCCGTCAATCGAAGGTCATCTTTCCAATGACCAATTGGCCCTGCCGCATAAAATGGCGGCATTCGCTTCGCTACGACTTCCTTCCGAATCGAACTGGCCCAGGGTCGTGTTTCGCGGTAAGTCAGCAGGGACATCGGGGCGATTTGCCCGGGACGGTGACAGGTCTGGCATTTTGCGCGCAGAATAGGCGCGATATCGTTCGAATACGTCGGTCCTTCGGCTCGAGCAACGTGCGCCAGGAAAACAAAAATCGACGCAATGACCCAAGTCCCGATAGGGAGACGGATAGGAACGCTGAAGGCTCTCAACCCGCCCGGAGATCTAAACACTTTATTGAACCCTCGTTTCGGAGATACAAGATGCCGTGGGAAAGAATCGGCGGCGTCCACACTGGATACTCCAGCACCCGGACGCGGCCTTTCTCGATGTAGTTTGTTGGAGTGACCTCCACGACTGCAACGTCTCCACGTTCTCCGATCGCGAAGAAATGGCTGTCGGCCATCACAAACGAAGCGCGACCGAGCCCTTTGTCCGCTGTCCATAATACCTTGCCCGTCGCGAAATCGATGCATCGGAAATTCGACCCGCGTTCGTGGCGACCGTCCATGCCGTAGAGATTGCCGTCGTGATAGACGCTAGTCGCCCAGTGGTTTTGCATTGAATCGACGTTTTTCCAAACCTCCTCCAAGCCATCGGGCGTCAGTCGGAGCGCGACCGCACCGATTTCGTAGGTCGCGGAGAGAAACACGATGTCATCGACGAACACCGGGGTTGCGGCGATCGCCGATTCACGTATCTGCGACCGAAATGGATAGCGATAGCGTTCTTTTCCCGTCTTCGGTTCGACGACGAGGAGTCCATCTCCCGTATGAAAAATCGCCAGACGTTCGTTCCGGACTGTCGCAACGATTGGGGTTGAATAACTAGCGGTATCATTGCTCGTTTTCCAGACGGTCTCCCCCGTAGTTTTTTCAAACGCGACGATGCCCGCACCGTCCGGACCGCCGACGTTTAGTAAAAGGAGATTGTCCTCAATGACCGGAGCGGTTCCCGCACCAAAGAAGCCTTGCGGCACGTTGTACTCTTCGTTAACCGGACGCTGCCAAGCCCGGTCTCCTGTTTCGAAGTCGACACAGGTCAACACCCCTTCCGCGCCGTAGGTGTAGACCTTACCCCCTTCAATCGTCGGCGATGATCGTGGCCCCCCGTTATAACCGTATTGATCGACGTAGTCCGTGGGATACGCATGTTTCCAGAGAACGTCTGCCCCGTCCAACGCGTCGACACACTCTACAACCTCATCATCATCTACTCGATGGAAGAAGACCAGCCGTCCATTCGCTCTCACGGGCGCGCCGTAGCCCTCCCCCACTTCGCGTTCCCACAACACCGGCGGACCTTCGTCCGGCCAATCCGTCAACAAACCAGTTTCGCCGGACGTCCCATCACGCCGCTGCCCAAGGAAATTCGGCCAATCCTCCCCGCCTTCAAACACGGTAGCGTTGTTTGGCTCAGACGATAGGTCGGTCGGCGCGTCGATGCTCTGGTCCGCATCACATGCAGAAGACGCAAGACCGGCGAGCGATCCTCCGACAACACCAAGGAAATGGCGGCGCGACACACTCGAAACCGATTTAGCTCGCCGTTTCTCGGCGCTCTTCCCTTGGCTCTCGAAATCCATTGGCATGAAATCCCTTTCGATTGGTATTGAGGCACAATCGTAATCTACGCTACAGCCAGACAGCAAAGAGCCGTCCGTATGAGCCGAGGTCTGGCCCCACACGGATGCGAAGCATTGCAGAATACATATTGGGTGGATATAGACGTGAGAAAAGAAATATTTCAAATCGTTATCGTTTCGTTGATGAGCACCATAGTCTTCATCGCCCCTGTGGCATCGGAGAATGCGGTCAAGGCCACACTCATCGCAGACGTCTCATCGATCACGCCTGGCGAGACGTTTCGCGCTGGCGTTGTGTTCGAACTCCCCGAACATGCCCACATCTATTGGCGAAATCCGGGCGACTCTGGATTGGCTACGGGCGTCGATTGGATTCTTCCTGCGGTGGTATCGGCGAATGAATTGCAATGGCCCAATCCACAGCGATTTGTTCTTGAGGGATTGGACGACATTAATCATGGCTATGAGAGCGAAGTGCTTCTCTTTTCGAATCTTACGATTTCAAGCGATGCGTCGGGAAGCATAACCCTTTCTGCACAAACGCGCTGGTTGCTCTGCCTCGATGACGGCGAGTGTATTCCCGAAGAGGCCGATTTGACGTTGACGCTGCCGATCGCCTCGGCTCAAGAACAAAGTAACTCCAAGTCGATTTTTGATCGGTATGCGCCCCTTGTACCTACACTTCTAAATGAGCGCACCCCGCTATCGCTTCGGCTGGACACCGGGACGGGAAGTCTAATCGTCGATGTGGAGCCTCCATTGAAAGCGGTTGCCGGTGCAGGACACACACAGGCAAATTGCTACCCCTACGAGGGTCCAGCCCTGGAGCGGGTGAAACCCAATGGCCAGGAATCGTCAAATACCGCTATTTTCCACGCTCCCGAATCGGATGATCGTCCGTTTTCGGGCGTGTTAACCATCCCCGTTCAGGATTCGAGCACGGGGGAAACGAATACGTTCTATATTCGTGTAGATAATGAAGATACGTCGTCTCGTTGATTGCCATGAATGGTCTCCGTATCCTAGTGGAGTCGGAGCACACTTGAGAGGAGAAGTCGATGGAGAAGTTTTCACGAAGATTAGTACTTACTGCGGCGGTCGCGTTGGCCGCTATGCCCTGGAGTTTTGCCCAGGGCGAGAAAGCGCCCGATAAGATGACCGGTATCGCAGTTGGAGAAAAAGCGCCTGAGTTTAATCTCAAAGATCAGAACGGTGAAGAAGTGTCGCTGAGCGGTTTACTCGAAGGCAGCAAATCTGTTGCGCTCGTGTTTCACCGTTCAGCCAATTGGTGACCTTACTGCAAAAAGCAGCTGGTCGAGCTGCAAGAGTATGTGAGCCAATTTGAAGAGCTTGGTATGACCGTCGTAGCGATTAGTTACGACCCGGTCGATACCCTTAAAGGTTTTGCGGACAAAAAGAGTCTCACGTTTCCGTTGTTGTCCGACGAAGGTAGTAAGACGATCGACGCCTTCGGTATTCGAAACGAAATGATGAACGGCAAGAAATATGGGGACAACGACCTTAGTGGCGTCCCGCACCCCGGCACGTATGTGTTGGATAAGGACGGCGTGATTAAGGCGAAACTTTTCCTCAAGAAATATCAGGAGCGCCATTCAGGCGAAGAACTGCTCGAAGCGGCAAAAGCAGCCGAATAGCGAAACGTTCCAACAAGTCGTCAGCCCGTGTTACGCCTCGCGTAGCATGGGCTGGCGTTTTTTATACGCGGCTGTTCGCCACAACCATTCGAGCGGACCGAACCTGAAGTATCGCAGCCAAATCGGTGAAATCATGAGCTGAACGGCCCAGATCGCGGCGACGATTCCGATTTGCCCTGTCCGCTCTACAGAGCCGAACCAGCCGAGTCCGTACCCATAGAATACGGCTGTTGCGAGAACGGACTGGCCGATGTAGTTCGTGAATGCAGTACGCCCGTATGCGCCCAACACCGACTTCACGCCGGCAAAAATGGGCGACCGAATAAAAAGCATGATGAGTGCGATCCACATCATCGCAACAGCGACGCTGCCAAACCAATTTGGAAGTGCCCCCCACATGAGCGCATGTGCCGCGTCAAAATCTTTTGACCAGCTCCAATAGGCGCCAAACGATGTTAAGGGCAGTCCGATGCAACCTCCGAGAAGCGCCATCTTGATGTAAAAGGTGGATGATTTCGCCGCACTCAGCACACCTCCTTTGAACAACGCCATTCCGATAAGCATCAATCCGGACACGCGCCAGAAGAACAACGTGGGAAGAACAAAGAATTGGAGTCCGATAGCTTGCTCGGCTCGGTGCGGGAAATGATCGATCCATGTACCGCGATATGCGGCAATCTCCGCATTCAATTCTTCGGCTGTGGATGAATTCTCAGTACGGATTTCCGCGGCGACGTCTTCTGAAAAATACGTACCAATACCGATCATCACAAATAGCGAAGATCCAACAACGATGAGAATCGCGCCCGACGTCACCAAGACTGGTATCGACCACTTTCTCGCCCAGAACACGACCATCCCACATATCGCGTAAGTAAAAAGAATGTCCCCGTACCAGATTAGGTAGGCATGGATTGTTCCGAACAGGAGCAGCAGCAGCATGCGCCGATAGTGAAGCGCGACTACGGGCGTACCGGCCGCGTCTCGATGTTGCGACATTAGTACGATGCCGGCACCGAACAACATGCTAAACATCGCCATGAATTTCATGTCGACGAAGATGTAGCCGAGAATCCAAATGAGGGCATTAATCCCTTCAACGTTTCCATGCGCCATGGGATTGAAATAGGCATCGCTCGGCATGCTGAACGACTGGATATTCATGATGAGAATGCCCATCAACGCGAAACCGCGCAGCACATCCAGCGAATCGATCCGCGATTTACCCAGTATCGGCCCGGCTTGTGACGACTCGATTGGGTTGGGTATTTCGGGAGGCTCAGTCAATTAAATTTGCTCCGATTCAAATCAAAGGCATAGCAGCGCGAGTCAAGGTCATCGATCTCTGATACGGTACCGCGACTATCATGAAATCGTAACGCAAATTAAACGGGATATCCAACGCGAATGAACAACATCGAGATCGAACAAGTCGGGAACGGTCGATATCTATTGGGTGAAGGACCTGTCTGGGATACGCACGATCGAGTGCTTTATTGGGTCGATGTGTTGGGCGCAACCATCTGGCGATACGACCCCAATAACGGAACGTTCAAGAGCTGGACGCTTCCGGATGTGGTGAGTTCGTTGGCGTTACGCGAAGGCGGTGGCGCAGTCGTGACCCTTTCGAATGGATTCTATACGCTTGATTTCGATACAGCCGAATGCGTGCGCATCGGCGACGCGATCGAGGATGATTTGGCGACACGGTTCAACGATGGAAAAGTGGACCGCAGGGGCCGATGCATCGCCGGCACGATGGACAATGAAGTACAGGAATCGATCGGATCGCTCTACTCGCTGAACGAAAGAGGCGTTGTATCGAAACTCGATTCAGGATATATCTGCTCCAATGGTCCGTGCTGGAGTCTGGATAATCGGACGCTCTACCACACGGACTCCATTAAGAGCACCATTTTCGCGTATGACTACGATCTCGAAAAGGACAGCGTAGGACCACGTCGAGTATTTGCGGACCTTCGCGCGCTGGGCTTTGAAAGCGCTCCGGATGGTTGCACGGTCGATTCGGAAGGGTATCTGTGGAGCGCTCAATGTATGGCGGGATGCATCGCCCGAATCGCGCCCGACGGTTCGTTGGACCGTGTCGTCGAATTGCCCGTGAAATTCGTGACTAGCGTAGCGTTCGGGGGTAAAGACTTGGACACACTCTACGTCACATCACTCAATTTCCCGCTGCTCGGCGTCAAGCCTACGGAAGCAAACGCGGGTGGCCTCTTTGAAGTCCATGGACTGGGCGTCACCGGAGTCCCCGAGCCACGCTGCTCGCTGTAGTCCCCTCAACTCAAGCGCGTCTTGCCTACCGGCACCACAGTCCTGTACCTTCACGGTTTCGCATTCGAGGAGCCCCTGATGAACCCACTCAAACGCACCATCTTCCCTTTGCTCTTAGCGTTCACACTGATCGCGCCCTTGGCGTCCGCTCACCCTGGGCATGAGGAATCCGATCACGCCCCCGACACCGTCAGCATCTCGCTGGCACAAGCCGGTTCCGGTGTGACTGGTCAGGGCGACCTTAAATTTAGATTGCTATACGGCGGAAAACATTTACCGGGCGAAGCAGTCTCGGTGTTGAAGAAAGCGCATGGTGGATTTGCCGTGGACCGGCGCGAAGGCAAAGGGGAAATCTATTTCGCGTTACCAGGTGCGGGCATCATTCAGATCAGCAACGATCTCAAGTCGACGCGCATGTTACCAACCGATCCTGGAATGGCGGCGACCAACATGCACAATGCGACGATTTGGTTCAGCGATAGCGGCGCAGATTACTTGGTATTTCCGGGTAACGACATCGGCAAGGTCTTCACGACGCGATTAGACGGCAGCCTTGTACACACGCTGAATCAACCTGCAAAAGATTTCGCGTTCGGGCCAGCCGCGGTGAACGAATATTTTGGCGAAGGTCTAAAGCTCGTTCCGACCGATGTTGAGTTCCTGGCGGGCAAATACTACATCGCAACTGGATATTCGAAGCTCGATTACGTGTTGACCGCGAACGTTGACGCGGGCGATTCGTTTAGTGCTGATTGGAACGCCCTCGCGTTCGGCGGGAAGGGGACAAAGCCAGGCCAATTCAGCACGGGTCATGGCATCACCATCGCGCCGGATGGAAAGACAATCTCGGTAGCCGACAGGCCAGTCGCAGAAATCGACATGTTCACCGCGGCCGGCGAATACCAACGTACAGTCAATATTCCGAAGGGCGCATTCGCCTGCGACATTGATTACGAGGGTGATTATGCAGTAGTTGGCTGTTTGAACGGCCCTGATCGTGACAAGGGCGCGCCGGTGTACATTCTAAAAGACGACAAAGTCGTATCGACATTGATGCCGAAAGAAGATTTAGGTCTAGAAAATTTCACGCACATTCATAACGCGGTCATCACCGAACGCAACGGCAAATTGTACGTGATTGCACAGGCGTGGAATCCGGGCGACTTCGCGATTCTTGAGCAAGTGAAGTAATTAAGGGAAGGCCAAGCGCAACTCCGGCCAAGGTGGAACTTGGCCCTCCCATTAGAAACTAATCCAACGCCGCTACTAAATTCATTTGTCCGCGATGATACGAATCATGCGAGGCCATCCCGCCGAGCGTAACGCCCAGAACTTTGAAGAAATCGGCCATCTCTTCTGGTGGTGATCCTTTCGCACCACCCGCGAGATCGGCATCCTGCAATTCACGGACTTTTGCAACGACCGCGTTTCCCGCCTTTTCATAGTTCGCAATGACGTCGTCCCAGGCCGGATAATCATCGGCACTGCCGGTGATTGCCTCGCCGCCCGCGAAGGCCGGTGCGAATTTTTTTGAGTAATCAGGCGGCAAGGTAGGCGATCCACCCAGCGCCATAGTGTTCGTAATCACATCGAATGCGAACGCCAGATGCCCCATGTGCCAGAGCGGGTGCCCTTTGCCCTCTTGAGGCTGTTTCATCCGCTTCTCCGCTGGAATCTTTTCGGCCGCACCTATGGTCGCTTTGATCAAGCCTTCATAAGTCGACACCAACATGTCAATACGTTCATTTGCCATGTGGCAATAACTCCTAGTTAGCCCAATTAATTAAGTTACGCGGTCTCGAGTGCAGCGGCAACCTGACTCGGTTGTTCGAATTTTTCTTGCACGTAGCGTTCACGGTGGTGCGTGGCATCACCGTAGGTGGCCGCCGTCGCGATAGCGCGTTTGTAGAAGAGGTGAATGTTGTGTTCGTCGGTGAAGCCGATGCCGCCGTGCATTTGGATCGCTTCTTTAGTCACCGTGACATACGCGTCCGAGCACAAGGTCTTGGCCGCGGAAATGGCCGCGCGGCGATCCGGCATCGCTTCATCCTCCGCCATCGCCGCGTAATACATGGACGACCGCGCGGCTTCGATTTGCATAAACATATTCGCCGCTTTGTGTTTCAACGCTTGGAACGAACCGATCGGCACGCCGAATTGTACGCGTTCATGAGTGTAGCCAACGGTCATTTCCAATGCGGTCTGCATGCCACCGACCATCTCGGCGCATATCGCAACGGTCGCACAATCAACCGCATGCTCGACTGCGTCAAACGCATCGCCCGCCGAACCGACTAGGGCATCCGAACCAAGCTTCACGTCTTTGAGCGTGACGGTTGACCTGGGGCGGTGATCCAATGTCGTTACCGGCGTACATGTGAGACCGGCGGTATCCTTATCCACGAAAAATAGGCTTATGCCCTCTTTATCGTTCGGTTCGCCCGCTGTACGTGCGGTCACTAGAATCTTGTCCGCTGAAGAAGCGTTTTCGACCAAGAACTTCTCGCCGTTGAGGACATAACCATCGCCGGATGTTGCGGCGGTCGTAGTGACGTGTGCGAGGTTGTACCGCCCCGTGGCCTCATAGGCGGCCAGCGTAATCTTTAATGTGCCTTCGGCCACCTGGGGCAACAATTCCGACTTCTGCGACTCAGTGCCACCATGCAAGATGGCGCTGCCCGCGAGAACGGCGAATGGAAGCAATGGTTCCGGCATCAGGCCTTTACCAAACTCTTCCGCGATGCAAATAAGATCGCCGAATCCAAGGCCGATACCGCCGAAGTCTTCCGGAAGTATCGCGCCCAACCAACCGCTTTCCGCGATCGTCTTCCAATGGGTCGCAGAATAGCCATCGTCGTCCTCGAGCAACGCGCGAACCCGTTCTAGCGATGATTCTTTCGTCACAAAGTTCAACGCGCTTTCGCGAATCATGTCCTGGTCTTCTGAGAATCCGAAATTCATGTCTAGTCCCTTCCCTACCGCGGCATGCCGAGCACGCGCTCGGAGATGATGTTGCGTTGTACTTCAGACGTTCCACTGAAGATGGTGTTGGCGCGACTGCCGGCAGCCGTCTTCGCCCACAGATGCTTCATGTCTTGAAACGCCGGATCGTCCCACAACAAGGACAACGGACCCTGAATTTCCTGGCCCAAATCGGTTATACGTTGAAAGATTTCCGTGCCGTACAGTTTGTTCAAGCTCGACTCCGGCCCCGGCATGTTGCCCTTGAGCATCTGCGTAGTTCCGCGGAACCCTAACGCACGCAGCGCGTCCAGTTCGATGCTCACTTGAGCCAGCTTTTGGCGCACAACGGGGTCTTGCATCGCGGTGTGGCCATTCAGATGTACGTCTTGCACGGTGCTCAACAGCCTATCCAAAAACATCTGGAAATAGGTCGCACTACCCGTCGAAATTCGCTCGTAGGCGAGCAATCGTTTGCCCAATGTCCACCCACCGTGCTCGGGCCCGATGCGGTATTTCTCCGGAATTCGAACATTTTCGAAAAACGTTTCGTAGAAATGTGACTCGTCCGTAATCTGTTTGATCGGACGAATCTCGATGCCCTCGCTATCCATCGGCGCAACAAAGAAACTAATTCCTTCTTGGCGCTTTTCGACGTTCGTGTTGGTTCGGCCAAGCAGAAAGATCCAAGACGCTTCGTTCGCGTAACTCGTCCAAACCTTTTGGCCGTTTAATATATATTCGTCACCTTGCTTTTCCGCTTTCAGCGCAAGGCTCGCCAAATCAGAACCCGCATTCGGTTCGGAATAGCCTTGGCACCAAATCTCATCTGCGCTCGCGATCTTCGGAAGAAAACGTTCCTTATGCCAATCATCACCACACTCGATGATGAGCGGACCAATCATCGTCACGCCGAAACTGAGGCCGGGAGCACCCATCTTTCCGCCCTCTTCAGCGAAAATATATTGCTGCGCCAGCGACCAACCCGTCCCGCCGTATTCCTTCGGCCAAGACGCACAGTGCCAGCCCTTCGCTGCAAGCAACTTGTACCAGGCATGCCGATCCGGAATCGATGCGCGCATCCCTTTGCTCTCTTTGATGCCCTTGGGCAGGTTGTCCGAGATCCAATCCCGGACCATGAGACGGAATTCTTCTTCCGCCGGCGTGAATTTGATATCCATGATAAGACCCTCTGTGCTGGGATTTGATGGGAAATCGCCCGCTTAACTATCGGTAAGTCCACCGCTATTAGGCACTATCTTGAACCCGACTTTCAAATTTGAAGTGACACCTCGGTGGACCCAAACCGTAGGTCCCGCTGTTGGTTGAGCCAGGCATTTTGGGCCCATTTATATTGGCCCAACGCTGGTCCGAGGGCACCCGCAAGCGAGACCAGATAAGGGGCATACCACGTGCCAATCCCCCGGGTATCCTGGTATTGA
>JAJDAB010000238.1 GCA_029262095.1 Candidatus Hydrogenedentota bacterium | reverse complement strand
CTCGCCCGCATCGACGGCACCCGTTCGCTGGCCGCCATCCACGCCGAGCTGCGGGACCTTGACAGCGGCCTCGACTGGGACCGCTTTCGCACGCAGTTCACCCAGGCCTATGCCGCTCTCAACGGCATCAACCGCCTGTTCTTGCGAAGTTCTCGGTAGTGGTAAAAATCTTTCGCACTCTTGATTATGAACTGGCGGACAATCTTATCAGGCGGTAATTCTGTATCGCTTGAGTGGTTCTATGTTCACGTAGCGCTTGAACGATCCTTTGGTCCTGGCGATGTCCCTCAATCTGGCAGCTACCAGGTTGAGCGTCGACCGGCCGTCGGGGAAAGCATCGACGACGCGGATTCGGCATCAAGCCTCAAGCAGGAGTCTTTCGAGCGGATTGTTTCGTCTTCAGCTTGCTCCGATACTGATTTGGGGAGGCTCAGAAGCTGGGGGTTTCTTCGATATGGCTCTCAACCGGTTTGGCAGCCTTGGCGAGCTTTTTTAGGCTTCCAGGCTGCTGCCGCACGGCTCTCTTGGGGGTGAACGGCTTTGGGCATGTGGGCAACCTCGCGCACCGTAGTCGAGGGTACTTAGCCAAATTTCTTGCGATAGAAGTTCACCGCACAGCGTTGACAGAAGCCTGCGGGAATACTCCGCAACACTCTCCAGTAAGCCCAGGTAGGCGTTGGCGATAATTAGATCGCCACCCTTGAGGCCGCTATGCTTTAGATGGCCGAGAAATGCGCTTCAGCCTTCCATGGCGCTTTCGACGTTCCCCTTGCCGGTATGAGATGCTTCAGCGGCATGCGAACCTCAAACAGGCTGGTTTCCGCGCACTCTCGATGGCGAAGCATCCAGGCGGTTCGGGACGATCACTCCGCGCGCGTGAACATCGATAACGAAAGTTTCTCGAATTTGAACGACACGCCCGGGGACGGCACAAAGGTCAAAACGATATCGCTATCGCCGATGATGTTCTTCATCTTCTCCCTCGGCAATGTTTGGACAACGTCGAAAGTTGTGCTTCCAAACAACTTGATCCGGTGGAGGCGGCGCGGGTGTATTTCCTTTTTGCCATCTTCGGCTTTCGCGGTTGGATAATTCATATAAAGGTCGATGACCGGCGTCTTGGTGGCTTCAGCCAGTTCGACGGTAGTTTTAGCCAGTTCGGCGGCAGCTTTAGCCCGGTCGACGGCAACTTTAGCCTGTTCGTCGGCTGCTTCATCCAGTTTGACTGTCAAATTTTTCATGCGCATAACGCCGGCAGAGAGCGCCGTCGGATCGAACCGACGGTCCGGGACAACGAAATCCGAACGGGGTTCATCGGTTGGGGTAGTGATTGTCTTAAAGTTAAAATCGAAGAGGTTCTGAGATTGTTCGCCGCGTTGACTGATCTGCATCTGCAGTTTGACTTGTGCGCCGATGCGCGTGCCCATGGTGACCATCAGCTTAGAAAGCGCTGCTTCTGGAGTCATATCTCCACCCGAAATCACGCCTTTATCAATGAGTCCAACGCTTGCCGTGTAGAGACCCATTTCGACTGCACCTTGCGGGCATTGTGTAATATTAACGACGATCTTTTCACCGTTACCGATACCGTCGCCGAGAGCCTCAATAAAGTCCGTTTCTTCCGGCGCATTGCCTGTGCCGTAGGTGCGGAGAACAACGCCCTTAACATCGTCCAAATTCAAGATTTGTTTTAGATGCTTCGCTCTCATCCCCGGATACAATGAAATGTCCAGTACATCTGAATTGAGAGTAGTATGCACCTGAAGCTCAAGGCCCGATGGCGGCATTGGCCTTATTTGGTTCTCAAATATTCGAACGTGTTCACCGATCTCGCCCAACGGCGGGCAATTCGGCGTATCGAATCCGGTCCAGGCACTGGCGCTCATCTTGCGGGTACGGCAGCCACGCAGGATCTTGTCGGCAAAAACCACTATGACCTCTGGGATGCACGGAAGGTCCGTTGCTTTATAGCCGGCGATCTGCAAAGCATGCCCGTAGTTTAGATTGGCATCGGTCCGTGCATTGGCTAGCGGCAATTGCGACCCCGTAACTATAACGGGTTTCGCCAAATTTTCGAGCATGAAACTCAGTGCTGATGCCGTATAAGCTAACGTATCGGTTCCCTGTACAATGATGAAACCGTCATGCTCGGCATAGTGTTCGCCGATTTTTGTTGCTATATTTATCCAATCTTTAGGATTCATGGACGACGAGTCGATAAGATGGTCAAATTTGTCCAAGGTAATTTCGACACCTGGAGCAAGCAAATCCGCTTCAGGAAGAGACTTTTTTAGCTTCTCCAATTCCATCGGTTTCAAGGGATTGCCTGGACGCGACAAATCTGGTTCCATCCCAAAGGTGCCCCCCGTGTAGAGCACATAAACCTTTGATTTAGTCATTTTATCTCGCCCCATTTTTCAGTGTTATATCACTGGGCACTCATTCTGTGCGGTTCGATTTCACCAGCGACACAAAATCAGTCAATATCATGTATCACTGCTTTTTCTTGAATTGAATACATAATCCGGTAACGGCGTCGCACTTGCACGACCTATACACAATGATCAACAAATCGAAATGGAGTGCTCAACGCGGCGCGTTCCAAAATTCCCCCTATTTCTCCTAACGCTAATTCATTTCTTACCGAAATTGCTCTAGTTATCCCACTTACTCCGGTTATGGATTCTATTTCCTTTAATTTCCGTCAGCTCATTTACAAACGATTTGTTCATCATTCTTCGAATTTCAGGAATCTTGTCACACCCCTTCAATTCGGTATTATCAATTCTTTTTTGAACTTGATGCAAGACCCAACGGAATTTTACCGTCGCGGCCGCATTGGTCATGTTGCCAGTGCCGATTGCACCCGCCTTTTGCGCCGCAATTCCCGGTTCATATTGGGTCGCCAAAGTGGAGTTCGCTGGGAACTGACTTGCTATAATGACAGGAATTGAACGTTCCGATGCCTGTTTAATGAAAGACAAAAATCCAAACCCCTCCTCGTTCGGTACGTTCCCCGCTCCAAATGATTGCAAAACCACCCCACGACAATCCGGATTGTCGAGAATTGGTGCGATGAGCTCCGGTTCCAGACCTGGAATGAGCGATATCTGTGCAATGCCGCCAGCGAAATTTTTCTGAAGGTCGATTTTGTCCGACACGTCCTTCCTCCGGCGCACGAAGTCACTCAGGACAATGTCTTCTGTCACGTAGCCAAGCGGGAATTCAGCCGGAGAATCAAAAGCGTCGAAACGGCGCTCGTCTTTTTTCTGAACGCGACTGCCTCGAAAAACAAACTCTCCGAAAACAACCACTACTTCCGCAATATCTTCGCACGCCACTTTCAGGGCTCGCAACAAATTCACCCGTGCGTCGCCGTGTGAAACATCCGGAGTCGTTTGCGCACCAGTAAAAACAATTGGTTTCCGCAGATTTTTCCCAAATGCAAGCGCAAGAGCCGTCGACGAGAAATGCATCGTGTCGGTGCCGTGCGCGATCACGAACCCGTCGTAATCGTTCATTCTCCGATGAACTTGTTCGGCCATGTGAGTCCAGTCAGCGGGCACGATGTTCGTGCTGTCCTTATTAAGAATCACGTCGAATCCAACCTCCGCGATCTTATTCGCCTCCTCCTCGGCCTTGAGGCTCTTCAAAAACTCCTCGGGGGTATCCGGTGGCGCCAATGTCTCCTGACGATTTTTATACACGCGGACCATCCCGATGGTGCCGCCAGTATAGAGGACACAAATTCTTTGCATTTTGCCTTTCCTGGTATTCGACATCGGTTCATCTCTTCCTACGGCATCGGTTGATTTTCTACTTGATCCAACAAAAGAATTCAACCTGCAATGCAACTCATCGGCTAGTCAAAAAATACTAACCCCTTAGGCGCATCCTTTTTGTTCAACTATCCTCGCGTCTCCCCGCTCAGAATATCCGTACAGCTCATAAGAGTCGCCAATAATATATACTTCCATGCAGTTTTTCTTTTTAGGTTGTACAAGGTGGTCAAGGACGCCTTTTAAGTACCCCCGCACGAACTCACACATAATAATTTTTGTTTGCTCGGACAATTCGCCACTGGTCGACTCTTTGTTTTCGGCCTTACCTTCGAATCCTTTTGTTGGCATCTCTTCCGTCCTGTTCCTACTTTCGGCCAACAAAAAATTGTCCTTCCATTCTACGCGAATCCTGGAGTCGCCGACTTCGGACGCTCTGATTTCACCGAAACCAACATTTTTGTCGAAAAGCGCCCAAAATTCAAGTCGCTTTCCGACCGATTTCTCCTCCTTAATAGGGCCTTCGTTTTTTGTTACATCACCACCAAAATCCGCACCAGTTTGTTTTCCCGCTAAGTAAAAATTTTTCTTTAGTGTTTTAATCATCTCAACTTCCGCGCCAACAATAATCGTTTCCTCTGCATATCCTGAATCGGTGACACTATTTTTCATGTCATTCCCGTTTTTGAGCAGTCCTGTAATTAAGGCCTGCAGCCAGATCTGTAGGGTTCGTGTCCGCAATGCTACGTTTCGGCTACTGTCCCCCTGGTTGATAAGCCTGCCACCAAGCCTGATCATCTCGACATCGAAATATCGGGGATATTCCACCAGTCCAATTGAGGTTAATTGCTGAACGATGTCCTCTCGACTACAGCCTTCCTGAGGAAATTTTTCCTGCAGCACCTTTTCGATTTCCCTGAAGAGCCTGAAGTACCCCGCTCCCAAGGGCCAGTTACGTCCATCCTTGTCATTTTCTAGACAGTTATCGTCCGACGCGTCGACAATAAGTTCTTCTTTTCCCTCTAATGGTCGAAATTCATTGAGGTAATTTAGATCTCGTAATTTCCCCTCGTTCTTCATACTCACTATTAAATCGGAAATAGGGTTTTTTACTGATTTTCCAACATTAATAAGTTCTTGAAATTTCTCGATATCAGAACTTTCCTCTTGGCTAATATTGTGCGGTAAGCGCGCCAGAACCGGAATTATGACTGGCATTTTCGTCAGGCCAACGGCCTTGTTTAGGAATTCTAACTGATATTTTAGATTCTCCGTTCCTTCCAGATTCGTCGGAAATATAGAAACGATCACATCTGCCCACAAAAGGATTGGATATACTGAGTGTTCTCGCCCACTTTTACTA
This sequence comes from Candidatus Hydrogenedentota bacterium, assembly GCA_029262095.1. Taxonomy (GTDB): domain Bacteria; phylum Hydrogenedentota; class Hydrogenedentia; order Hydrogenedentales; family SLHB01; genus JAJDAB01. Next base: position 4,771 of record JAJDAB010000238.1, on the reverse strand, counting down.
TCAATCAACAAATACACGTCGTCGACTAGTTCTGCATCATTGTCTTTTGCCACTTCCAGAAAAACTTTGAGTTCTTCCTCAAAAAATTTTTCATTTTCCCGAGCAACTTTCAACTTATCACCGTATAAATATCCATCTAGTTGATTGCGGTTCAGGGCGAACAACTGTTGAAACCAGTCCGATGCCAAACTCCACCAATACCTCGCATCGAAACTGTTCCCTGCTGGTATGATGAAAATGTTTTTGACGTAGTCCGGATTCATCCTCAATGCAAGATGATCGGTCTTTATGCGAATGTTCTGGCGAATATGTTCCGCCCTTTCCTTGATCCTCGCCTCCGAAGACAACGATTTTAATGATCCTATGTTGGCATTCTGAAAACCAACCGAGGGTTCGAAAAACTCCCGCAGATACTCGACATATCCGCTGACCGCCTCTAAATTTTCGCTGTCTACCATTGGGAACTTCTGCTGCAAGCCCGGCGCGTCGAAGTCGAGATCAAGCATGACGACTTTCTTGCCCATCCTTGCGAGCGCGCAACCATAGTTGGCCAGTGCCAGCGTACGACCAACACCACCCTTGAATGAGTGGAAGACGACCTTCTTGAGCGTCGGGGAGATTTTCTCGGTCAAATTTCACGCTCCTCATGGCAAATCGTTCGAAAGGTGGTGTCTTTATCCTTAAACGCTCTAAAGCAACCAAGCATTGTCATCATATTACTGATTGACACGCTAGGCGCTACCCACAATATTTGCCGGATCAAGTTGCAGAGGTATTGATTTCGCTTTTCCGTCTTTAGATTGCATAGAAAGGCGTCGACAATGGTATTACTGATTCTCAATTATTACAAAGCGAAATAAAACAATGTAAAAAAGGGCCGGGTAGCATAAAGTCCGGCAGGATGTGGGATGAGTATTGAATAGTTATTACGTTCGTACGTTTTATTACTTTGGCGGAAAGCAAATCGAGATGGGTAAGAATAGAAAACGAATTATCGTGGCGGGCGACTTTACCGTAGACTGGCTGACCATTGCCCCGGTTGAACAAAAGGCGACCGCCAGTGCGGCCTCGAGTTTCGGCTGGCAGTACTATCCGGAGATGACCATGCATGCACAGTTTGGTGGCGCGTTCCTTATCGCGAATATTTTACGTGCGCGTGTGACCGGTGCGGGCGGAAACCCTCCACGCGAGGTCATTAGATATGATTTGGGCGAAAATGACGATCCGAGAAATGTTTCTCCGGAACTGGTCCCGCATGCACAGTTGTTGCTGTCGCCTACGGCGGAAGAGGACAACGCAGGAGGCGACTATCGTGTCTCCCGCTACCTGGGTTTTGCGGGTCCTGCCATGGGTGGCATGGGGATCTTTGGGCGTTGGAATACAGATAATTGGGAGCTTAAGTACAGGAACTTCGAAGGCCAGGAGAGAAATTCTGGAGAAATGGCCGCCGTCGTCGTGCTCAACGATGCGGGCAATGGGTTTGCGAAACTCAAGGAGGTGGGTTTCAACGTTAAGGATCCCGACGAGGATGTGCCCGGAGACGCTTTCGAGTCTATTTGGCCGAGGATTCTAGGTTTGGCTAATCTGAAAAAATTGACACCGCCAGGAAATGGCGTCGATGAACCTGATTCAGTCCCGGTGTTTCCGCCGATTGTAATCCTAAAAACCAGACTTTGGAGTGGTGAAACGCCAAACGGTCTTTGGGAGTACCTTCAATTTTGTACTCAAAATGGGCTTCTCGGGGACGAGCGCCTCTACGCTGTCATCGATGCGAACGACCTAAGACGTGTTGGCGCGAACATCAGTTCGGGCCTGTCATGGGAACGAACCATTGAGCAGTTCTTGTGGGAGATGGAAAACAACTCCAAACTCGCCGAAACCAAAAAGTTCACGAACCTGATTGTTCGGTTCGGGGTGTCAGGAATCGCTCATTTTCGAGCAAATGATAGCGACGACTCGCTCCCTTACTGTTCTTTCTACTATGACCCGACCATGGTTGAAGGCGAATACATTCGAAAGTACGCAGGTGAAACAGGCGGCAGAACTTCTGCGCTTTGTGCCTCACTTGCGGCCGATTTTTCCGCAAGTGGTTTCGATGCGGACGACACGAAAGCGGTTTCCAATGCGTTGAAGCGTGGACTCGCCGCAGCAAGAAATCTCGAAGATGCCGGTTTTAGGAAATTCGACAAACAAGTTCGCATTCCTTATTCGTTCGTGCTCGATCAGCGGATCGCGAAGACACATGTTTTCGCGGGAATCGACATAGGGAAAGGCCAGACTGTAGTCCCGCCGCCGCAGGAAGCGGGAAACACCAGGAACAACGGGACATGGTCCCTGACCGGGGAAATTTTAGAGGAAAAAGTTAAGGGACAGCATGCGAAGAAGGCCGCTATGGCGGAGATCGCCAAGAAAGTGGTTCTTAACGGTCATATTGACGAAGATTTTTTCGGAATTCCCGTCGCGCGATTCGGCGAATTGCAGGTTGTTGACCGGAGCGAAGCCGAGGGATACCGCAGCGTGCGGACGCTAATCACCGAGTATCTGGCACGTCCCAACGCGTCCAGGCCGCTTTCCCTCGCCGTATTCGGCCAGCCGGGCACGGGGAAATCCTATGGTGTGAGAGAGATTGCACACGAACTACGCCAATCGAAGACTGTATCGATCGCCGAGAATCCGCTCGTCTTCAATCTTTCCGAATTTGCCGGAAAACAGGAGCTGACAAGCGCTTTTCACCGGATCAGGGATCTGGCGGTGGAGACCCAGATTCCGCTCGTGTTTTTCGACGAATTCGATACCGGCGAATTGTGCTGGCTGAAATCCTTCCTCGCGCCGATGCAGGATGGCACCTTCCGGGATGGGCCTTCAATCCACCCGCTTGGTAGGGCGATTTTCGTTTTTGCCGGAGGCACGGCGCACACGTTTGAAGATTTCTCAGACCAGCTCAGCAAATTGAAGACGCAACACGACGAACAGAACAAGATACTTGAGAATCAGAAAAATGGTGATGGGAAAGCCACGCTCGAACAAGTATGGGAGTTGCGGCGACAAATAGCGGAGTTGGAGCAGAAAAAACTCCCTGATTTCGTCAGCCGCCTGAGTGGCTACGTAAATATCGCTGGCTTGAACAAACGATTGGATGCTGACGCCGCGGATTCGAAAACGGCGAATAATTCGGATGACATGTCCTGGATTCTCCGGCGGGCGATCATACTCCGCTCGATCTTTGTTCGCGATCAGTCGCAGCTACTGGACCCATCGGGAAAGGCGCAAATCGACGAAGCCGTCCTCCGCGCCCTTCTGAACATCCCGGAATACAATCACGGGGTGCGCTCTATGGAAGCGATCATCAATATGAGCTCTTTATCCGAGAGAACGTATTTTGGCAGATCCTTTTTACCGCCGCGAAATCAGATGTCACTTCACGTTGATCCGGAGGCCTTCTTAAATCTCGTCAATATTGAAACGAGACTTTACAGCCTTAAAGGGAAATACTCAGTAGACCTAAAAACACAAACGCTCCAACCGCTGTCCCAAATTATCAGCGATAAAATTGGAAGCTTTGATACAATTGCCGAAATTCTTATCATGAGCGTTGCGGACTTGGATTGGGTTTCGAAACGACCGAATAAGAATCTGGAAAATAACATTATTGAAGAAATCATCAACGATCGCATTAACAGGATCTTCAAACCCGGTCTAGTGCAGTTGTTAGACGAAATTGGGATCGGCAATGGAGAGATTGAAAGGGTTTCTTCAATAATTGTGGATAAAGCACGGAATGTGATTGAGAAATTGCTAAATGATGAAACGGAAGATTCGCTATTTCTTGAATTGTAACAACTGACAATCACATTGATGGCAGCCCAACACCCGCACGCACTACGCGCTCCGCCACCTGCAATACTGTTGCCTCGTCAAACTTCCTCCCGATCACCTGCAAGCCTAAAGGAAATCCGTCCGTGGTCGTCCCGAAAGGAATGGATATGGCGGGCAAGCCGGCTAGATTGACCGGCACCGTGAAAATGTCCTGCAAGTACATCGACACCGGATCGCTGGAGAACTCCCCTTCGTGAAAGGCGGAACTGGGGGCCGTCGGTACCAATAAGGCGTCGACGCTCTCGAAGGCGGTCTGAAAATCTCGATTGATCAAGGTGCGCACTTTTTGCGCCTTCAAGTAATAGGCGTCGTAGTACCCCGCCGAAAGCACGTAAGTACCGAGCAGGATTCGTCGCTTCACTTCGGCGCCGAAACCGGCGCTGCGGGTGTTGACAATCATATCGTCGAACGACTCGCCGGGCACGCGCAGCCCGTAGCGTACGCCGTCGTAACGGGCGAGGTTGGACGAAGCCTCGGCCATGGCAATGATGTAGTAGCACGGCAGGGCGTAGTGGGTGTTTGGCAGCGACACTTCGACGACCTCGGCACCCTCGCGTTGCAGGGCCGTGACACCGCTATCCCAGATCGCCGCGACATCGGCCGGGGTATCCTCGGTCCGGTACTCACGCGGCACGCCAATCTTCATGCCCTTAACATCCTCACCGACACCGGACGCGAAATTTGGTACGGGCACCGCCGCCGAGGTGGAATCCTTGGGGTCGTGGCCACAAATAGCATTCAATACCAGAGCCGCGTCCTTGACCGTGCGCGTGATCGGGCCGGCTTGATCGAGCGATGAACCGTAGGCCACGATACCCCAACGCGAGCACCGGCCGTATGTCGGCTTGACGCCGACGACGCCGCAAAAAGAGGCTGGTTGGCGAATTGATCCGCC
>JAJDAB010000237.1 GCA_029262095.1 Candidatus Hydrogenedentota bacterium | reverse complement strand
GTCGAAGGCGACCTTGTCGCAATCAGCGACGCGATTGCATATGTGAATCATGATATCGACGACGCCATCGGCGCGGGCATTCTGACCGCCACCGATCTTCCAAGCGAGGCGGTCGCAACACTTGGCATGACATCGTCCGAGCGCATTAACCGCATGGTGATCGGCGTTATCGATGCGAGCGCGAACGGCGAGGTCGGTATGCGCGAAGATATCCGCGAAGCGACGGTCGAATTGCGCACCTATCTCTACCGCGATATTTATCCCGACCCGCGAATCGATCGTGAAATTCAAAAAGCGAAGAATGTGGTACGCCAACTGTTCGCTCATTTTGTCGATCACCCGGATGAAGCGGGCGAACCCGCTTGTGTAGACGACTCCGCCGAACGGCGTGCCGCAGACATGATTGCGGGCATGACTGATCAGTACGCACTCGCCCTCTACGGCGAACTATTTTTGCCAAACGAATGGCCGGTATAACTCGCGCCCCAATTGGCATTGTCGCGGGCTCGGGTCTCGATCTGCACGATATCCTGGACTGTGCCGTAATGAATCTACCGTTCGACACGTTCCCAGGATTGGTCCCGAGTAATGTCGATGGCCATGAAGGTGCGTTCGTGCATGGTACGTGCCAAGACGTTCCCGTGATTGTCCAATGTGGACGACTTCATTTTTACGAAGGCCTCGATTACGACACTCTCGTACGCCCAGTCGATATCCTCTACGAAGCTGGCGTACGCACCATCGTTTTCACTAACGCCGCGGGCGGTTTGAATCCGAAACTGCGGCCAGGTGATCTCGTTGGCGCAACCTCGGTGGACGCCTGGCCATTCGTCGATTGGCCGGATCGCCCCGAAACCATGCAAACCGACTTCACCGTTCCCGGTTGCGGCCACGAAGGAAAGTACATGTGGGTTCACGGCCCATCGTATGAGACCCCCGCGGAAATCGCAGCACTCATCGCGATGGGAGGTACTGTTGTCGGAATGAGCGCCGCGCCCGAACTCTACCGCGCACAATCGTTGGGTATGCAAGCCGCCGTAATTTCCTGTGTCACCAACGTCTGCGGGTCAAATGAAGTAATTAGCCATGACGATGTAGTGACCGTCGCAGAACGGTCGTCGGAAAGATTTAGAGACGTGCTAAATACATGGATCGTCACTTACAATGTTACCGACTAGGCGAACGCCACGAGCGCGTGCGATGGCAAGGTGTATTCGGCAAAGTGGGTGGGCCTAGCAAAACGCTCGTGAGTCGGCAAACCTGACTCTAGCGGTCGAAACTCCACTCACGGCGCGTTTGGCGCGACTGAATCCGCTTCTGTTACGGGAACGGTGCCCGCGATTGGAGGGCTTACGGCCTGGGCGACCGGTCGCGTCGGATCGTAAAAGACAAGCGAAGCGTAGCTTATGGACGCCGCTGGCGCTACCTGCCCAGCCCCCGTCACGCGATAATCCAGCATCAGGCCACGGGCGCGCGATGGCGCGGCCCGCATTGCAAGCTCGATCACCGCCGCACTGCGCCTTAGATTCTTGGTCTCTTTGACGTATCGCCGAAATCCAGCCACATCGCGGGCCTGAATTCGCTTAATAGCCTGCATGTCCAACTTGCTAATGTTAGAAACAATGTTATTGGCGAACGGCGTGAAATCGTGAATCGATCCGTACTGAGTTAGATCGGTACAAATCACAAGCAGCGTCCGATTGTCGGAGATGTTTCCAATCGAGCGCAGTAACTTCTTCAAATTGCCTTCGATATTCTTCCCTTTGTCCCGAAGATCGCCGACAACGATTGGAATCAGCTCAAACGAACCGAGGTGCACTTGAAGAAAAGGGAGCGCAACTTCAATTGCGTATTCACGCTCGTGAAACATTTGCCGATTTACCTGCGGATTTGAGTACGGACGTGATCGGTAGACCACCGCGTGCCGTTGAATCAGCGTTGTCACGGTAAGCTTCCGTACTGCGGGACCATCCAGGGGGATATCGCCCAACGGTGTCTGATAGTAATGGACCGCCGGAATAGAGCACCCCTGAAAATTCGCAAACGTCGGCGGAGCAAGCATAACCACCTGATCGTAGGCGCCCGGTTGCAGCGCTTTGATCGCATGTGCCGTGACAGCCCCGCTGGCATCGAAGCTACCCGTCGGCACGATGCAAACATTCACGGCACCGGGTATCTGCGGAATGTCAACCGCAGCAAGCAGCGATTCAACTTTCGACCGCAGCTCGACCGGGTCTGCGGGATAAAGGATTCCGGGACCGACCGCCCGCTTCACAATTACGCGATCCGGTCCAGCGGCGGCGAACAGAACGGCAACGCCGATAAGCAAAGGGATTCGGATGGGCATAATGGGGTCCGCCGGGATGGTGTGAGTCAATAGAATACCACAGCCACCCCAGTTCGACGGGACCATTTACTTCGGCGATACGAATCTCGCGATGTCTTCAGCCCTATGCCGGTGTGTGTGACACTCGATGACCCGTTGTCGCGCGGCTTCGCCCATGGCGCGTCGGCGAGACGGATCAGCAAGTAATTCCGTATAGACGGCGATAGCCTGATCCCCGTCCTTTACCGTCACTAGATGATCGCTTTCGTCGAACCACTCGCCTACGCCTTCTGCCGGATTGCTCACGATACAGCTCCCCATGGCCGCCAATTCGAATAGGCGTGTTGTTGCTGAAGCGTATACGCTCGCGTGTGCTTCCCGGACGATGTTGAGATTGATGCGCGACCGCGCACATTCGCTGCGTAGACTGCCGGCCGAGATCCGTCCTATACACGATACCGGTCCAAGCGTATCGCCAAAGTCACTGCCGCCTACTGCAAACGAAATCTCGGGCATCGAAAACTTGGGCTCGGCCAACATCGATCGAATCCATTCTTCGCGGTACTCCGCCCCCAGTCCGTAAAAAAACACATCCCGATCTTGTTCCCGAGCAACCGGCGCGAACAGATCAGGGTCGGCACCCCAATACACCGTTTCGACACGTTTAGCCCCCATCTCCTTCAATTCGTCGGCGCCCGCCAACGAGTTGCACATGAATCCTTCGTACTCCGCTAGATCTGCTCCTTCATAGACACGAAAGCCCGAGGCGAATCCGCCGAACCTTGGGAGGGAGACCGGCACGTCGCCATCGAAGTAGAAAAACGGAACGTCAAACTGTCGGCGTAGGCGCGTTGGAAGTCCTCGAAGATGGCCGATCGGCACGGTGAAAAAAATTACCGCATCCACATCGCGTTCACGCTCCAAGACGCGGGAAAGGTGTGTCTCCCACTTCGGTCGAATCCACGCATCGATCAACGCCTTGTTGACTCGGCCCACCTTACCTCCTTCGGTCGACGTGGCCCGCGAACCGAACATTTTTTTGGCGTACGAAAACGCTTGGCCTTCGTATTGACAAGGATTTGGGTACGCACGCCACCACGGCGACTCGATGGTCCCACCAAAATACGGCACTGCAATGACGTCATGGCCCAGCTCATATAGGCCTTTGGCGAACTGCCACCAACTGGCGGTGCAACCGAAGCCGTAGCGCATATCGAGGGCGCTAAATACGCAGAGGAGTTTCATTCGACCTTGGTCCCAAGTGTACGGCAGGCGATTATCAGCAAACTATCAGGGGAGAAAGTGTAGTATTCGGCACTGCCTCCAGAGGATATCGTAGCATGTATCATGTTGAGCCACAACGGGATACGTGAACTCTGGACAGATGTGCACCAATGCGCGATTTTTATCCGCCCCTCAAAGTTTGGTAAAATTCAGGGCTGACTGTTTGCTTTAGAGGTCGTGGTATTGCCATGGATGGAACCAAAGTACATCGAGGTGTAGCCCTGATAGAGGTCTTGGACCCCCTGGTGCTCACCGAGATCGAGAGTGACCCCAATCTGCGGATGTACTTGGGCGATCGGCTTTCTGAGCGGTGCATCGCGGTGCAACCGCAAGCGATTGAAGAAGTCGTTACCCGGCTGAAAGCACTTGGCCACATGCCGAAGGTTTTGGATACGGCGGAGCCAAGCGAATGAGCGCCTCTCAGTTCAGTGTAAAAGAATGTCTGCGCGGATATACCAGCGAAACACTTGGGGTGCTTTGTGCGGAATGGGCCCTTGCGGCCTCGTCGAAAGAGAGCCGAATCCGCGCGTTGGAAAAAGTCTTGCAAGACCCTCTCCACCTTGAGCGCGCGGCGGAGGAACTAGCCCCCGAAGCGCGGAGAGCACTCGCGCTTATCCGTGCGAACGGTACAGCGTTCTATGCCGATCTCGTGAGTGTTCCGGGCCTCATCGGCGATGGCCGCACAAAAGAATCGATTGACGGATTGGCCCGCCGGGGTATCGTGCTGGTGAGCCCGCTCAATCTCAAGGGCGCTTTTACATTCAACGATTTGGTATTGAATGGACACGCGCCCGATGCAGGTCCTTCGCTGGTCATTCCGGCGACGATCAGTCGAATACTCGCCGATCCTCCGGCAATAAAATCGACGCAAGCTCCGGCCGATTCGGACGACACTTGTAAACAAGTCTCGCCTGCGGACTCCATGGTTTGGTGCGTACTAGACACGCTTCGAGCGGTGGACCTAGTCGAACCACGGCTGACCAGTACCGGAGTCATTCACAAGAGCGATCGTGCACGTCTAGCAAGTGTCGCCAAAGACGCCGGGGTATCGACCGAGGGCCTCGACCTCGGCCTAATGATGACATTGGGCACCGGTGCAGTTGCGGACGCAGGCCGGAGGCTCATCACGACACCCGAATCATTGGCGTGGGCACAGGCAGAGAGACCGGACCAAATAAGGGCGCTGTTCCAAGCGTATCTCTCGTCGAATGAACTGCCGGATGTAAAATTATTCTATTCCGACCTATTCGATTCACTCGAAGAGGCCATGCCTCGAAAGACGCTGAGGCGCGTGTACCATCGGCGTCTGGCTGCCGAAGCGTTGCGTGTACTTTCGCCTGGGGTTTGGTACCGCGTGGATGAGTACATAGGCGCCATTCGACGTTTGGACGAAAACGTTTTTTTCCTAAAAGAACACTGGCGGGCGTTAAAATCGAACGCGGGCGAGGGATCGACTTCGTGGCGTCAGCGGACGTGGCAATCGTATGAAGCGCGATTTTTCGCCTGGTACCTTCGATCGTTGCTGTTCAAATTGGAGATGATTGATCTTTCCGAGAGCGAAGAGCTGTTTCGCATAAACGCGGTCGGTGCGGCCGTTCTGGATATGGATCCGGGGAGCATCATGGCGGAAAACCGCCCGCAGGAAGCCGTTCAAGATCAGCCGCCCGCACTCATCGTTCAAGCCGATTTCGGAGTCGTTGCGTATGGCGATCGTTGCTCGCCGTGGTTACGGCGTGTGCTCGACGTATTCGGCGAACGCGTGCAACATGGTCCGGCAAGCACGTATCGATTGACATCTTCCAGCATCTACAAAGGTGAACAAGCCGGTATCGGAGTCGACACGTTCTTGGGCTTGCTGGATACGAATTCCGCGCACGGTATTCCCGGCAACGTGCGCGAAGAATTTTCCTCGTGGCTACGGAAGCTGGATTCAATCACGCTACTTCGACGTTGTGATGTAATCGAATTTCAGACGTCTGAATTGGCGGATACTCACGCTACCGAACATCCTAGAGCAAGACGCATTGGCGAACGATTCATTATCGAATCGGAGTCGAACCGTAATGGATCCCCCTATATTGACTACGCAAATCCCTTGCCCCCATGCCTCGATGAAAGCGAAGGGCTAACGTTTCAAGCAAATTGGGAGCACCTAAACTTATTTGTGCGCCGCAGACTGGAAGACGTGGGCGCTGTGCAAGAGCGCGAAGATGGCGGACTCCACCTGGCACTGGGTGCCAATGATTCCCGAAACGGGGCCGAATGGAGTCTTGTCGTCGCCGAGTTGGAAGCGTTGGCCACCGGTCCCATCGCCGGTCGATATCGCACCGCCTTGCGCGCTTGGAGCGGTGAAATCGGGCCCGCATTGACCCGTACGGCAACCCTGGTGCGATTCGATGAACCGGAGGTCTGCGACACTGCGCTTGAGATTGCCGAGATTGCCGAACAAGTTGAAGGCCGACTCGGACCGCGTACGCTCGTGGTTAAAGACGGTTGTCTAAACGCGCTCAAGAGAGCGATCAAACAACACGGCGTCCGTGTCACACGGAGTAGCGAGATTTTTGACGATGGACCGCCTTCTGCCTGGCTTGATAGTGACGAACTTTCCGATGCGCCCGTCGCTGGAGCGCGCCGCAGGCAGGCTGCACCGCTCGAGGAGGACGAATCGGCAGACCAGGCCGCCGCACTGCCGTCCTATGCGCCTCGCATCGTGTGTGAAATTCTGGAAGACGCCATCAATCGGCGGCGTCCGGTCATCATTCGCTATCAGCCGCCTTGGAGCGATCACGCAGCGGTCCGCCGCGTGAACCCAGTCGCCATTGATCTCAACGGCTCAGCGCCCACCATGAATGCCTATTGCCATACCCAAGAAGCCGCGCGCGTGTTCAAACTCGCGCGTATCGCCGGTATCCGGGTTCTTGAAGACGAAACGTTTTGAGGACACAGCCATTCTAACTACGTCCGTGCGTTTGTCTTGAAGCCGGTGAACGCAAACGCGCCCAGGACCTCAATGGCTTTGTTTTGTGGTCAAGTCGATGCTAGAGTTTTTGACGAATGAGTCTCTCTTTTTATACGAACGCGCAACAAAGCCAACTCCGGCAAGTGGTTCCGGATCTCATCCGCGCGCGCCAACTACTCGGCGATCTCGTCTGGAAAGATATACGTGTGCGGTATCGTTACGCGCTCATGGGATTCTTCTGGGCGATCATCGAACCCCTCATCATGATGGCCGTCCTGACCTTCGTTTTCGCCTACGTCTTCCAACTGCGATTTCCAGGTGTCGCTGGCGAAGCCAGCCCGCGTGAAACCGCAGTCAATATCCTTACTGGGCTAATCGCATGGCAATTTTTTTCAACCGGAATTATCGCGTCGACAAACTCGCTTATCGAAAGTCGCAGCCTGGTCACGAAAGTAAATTTTCCGCGCGAAGTGATTCCGTTGGCCGCGATCGGCGTTTCGTTCGTGAATTTCGTTATCGGCGCGGTTCTGCTTCTCGCAATTTATACGTTGTTGCTTTGGCAACTTCCCGGCCTCGCCATCCTATGGCTTCCTGCGATCTTTGCAATTGAACTGGCCATCGTCTGCGGACTCGGGCTTCTGTTTTCGTGCCTGAATGCATCGTTCCGCGATGTTGGCTACATGGTCAATGCTGCACTCCTATTCGGCTTTTACGCTTCGCCCATTTTTTACGAACCGGGTCTCGTCGAAGAAGCGTTCCCAAAACTCTATCCACTTTATTTCTTGAATCCCATGGCAGGGCTCATCTCAGCCTACCGTGAAGCCCTGTTCTTGAATCAGGCCCCCTCTTTAGTGCATCTCATCTCGCCAATGGTCTTTGCGGTCGGTTCGTCTTTGGCCGGGATTATTGTATTTCGCAAATCGGCCGCCACGCTGTCGGATAAGCTCTAGTCAATGGCCATCATCGAAGTCGATAAAATCACGAAACGCTTTCGCGCAAAACGCGGGGGCCGCGTGTTGATCGGCCGTGGCGGCCTTGGCGATCTCATTCGCGGCAAGAAAACCGAAACGGTTACCGCACTCGAAGAAATGTCATTCGACGTTGAACCCGGTGAATCGCTGGGGATCATCGGGGCAAACGGCTCTGGCAAAAGCACACTGCTCAAGATCATCGCCGGAGTCACCGTGCCTACCGAAGGCGACGTGCGCGTGCGTGGCCGCGTGGCATCGCTTCTCGAATTGGGCGCCGGATTTCACCCCATGCTCACCGGGCGGGAAAATGTCTACCTAAACGCTGGAATTCTCGGCATGCGACACAAACACGTCGACGAGGTGTTCGATCAGATACTCGAGTTCTCCGGTATTGGCTCGTTCATTGATTACCCAGTGGACACCTACTCCAGCGGCATGTACGTGCGAATTGGTTTTGCAGTCGCAGCCTATACGAACCCAGACATCTTTCTAATCGATGAAGTGTTGTCCGTGGGCGACGAAGAGTTTCAGCGGCGTTGCCGCACGCGCATCGGCGAACTCATGGAAATGGGCAAAACGATCGTCTTTGTCTCGCATGATCTTGGTATCGTCAATACGTTGTGCAAGCGCGTGATCCTGTTAAGTCAAGGCAAGATGGTTTTGCGCGACTCGACCAGCAAGGCCATCGATTTCTACCTCCGTCAAATCGGTGCGGAGAAAGGTCTGCATACAATGCGGAGCGGACCGCTTGAGGCCATCATGTCCAATGGTCGGATTTCTCTGTTTTACAATCAAGAAGAAGTGACGTCCGCGTCCGGAATGCAATTCAAAGTCTTCAATCTGGGTTTTTGGCACGAATCAAAGGATGCGGATTGGGAAATAAGCGATCGCTCAGATACGTCTTGCATCGCGCGTGGCTACATGGCGAAACTTTCCGCGACGTTCGTATGGGACATCTCACTCGAGAATGGCGAAATGGCTTGGAAACTCTCGATTCATTGCGACCGCACACTCTGTGCGGACATGCTCGAATCCAACTTGTTTTTTCCGACGCACTACACGCGCTGGACGTATGACGATGGAAATGGAACATTTCAAGAATTGCGACCTGAAGACACGGACTGGGTAGCCGCGACCGCGCCGGAATTACTCTGCGAAACTTCGGCGTTGCTCCCGCCGGATGATTCAGATCGACCTGCGATTGTCATCTCGTGTGAGGGCCTACGCGCGCATTCTCGCGGATCGTGGCTCAACTCGGATTACATGACCGGCAGCCGGGTTTTTCGCACCGAAGAACATACGGGCGAAGAATCTAAGAGCTTCGATCCCGGCGATCACGAGATTATCGCCTATCGTATTCGCCCCGACGCGAGCAAGGAAGCGCTCAAAAAGCGATTGAGTGAGCAAAGCGACCGGCAGACGCTAACGGTTGGCAAACTGCGCTGCCGATTTGACCGGGGTCGTATCCGGCTATCGTTTAACGGCACACAGCTCACCGACGTAGTCCATGTCTACGCGTCAATGCTGATTCAGAATCTTTGGCATGACAGCGTCAATCTCCGGTGGGAGTCGATCGATCACGATGGTGACGTACTCCGTTTCGAGGGTTCTTCACGCCGCGTACCGCTTCGCATGACTTGGGAAATGCGGCCCGAAGGTGACGCGCTCGGATTGACCATATGGATCGAAGCATTCGAACCGCTGGATGTGCAGGAGTACCACACGTCGATCGTGCTGAAAGAAGACTACACTGACTGGAAGACCGATCATGAGTCCGGATCGTTCCCTGAATTCACTTCCGAAATGCATGACTGGCATCATCTCAACGAAAACTACGCCGTGGCCTCGTTTGGAGAAGCAACCGGCGGGAGTCAGCCAACGGTCCGTCTCGAATCATCTACAGACGATGTAGCAACGCGTATGACGATTCTGAATACAGGCCACCAACAACGAGGCCGCGTACTCCAGGCACTGTGCCCACCCGATCACGGAGTCATCCGTTTCGAACCGGGCAAGCGCCTCTACTTCAAAGGTCGCATCGTCGTCACAGAAGTGTAATTTGCGCATCGGCCTAGTGCGCCGTCGCTAGCCTCACGTACTGCTATCAACTCGACTGGAGATCGGCCACAACTGGAGCGGTCTAGCTTTGTTCGCATAGTCAGCAGAGGGGCAAAATTGATTGTACAACGGCATAACATCCCCCTTAATCCCCCTTCGAAGGGGGACTAAGGGGGATGTTAGCCCGCCAGCGTGGCACATGTTCTCTAACGTAGCAGCACGAACTAATCTAAATCACCATCGATTCCGTCATCGTGAATCGATTTGTTACACGAACAGATCGTGCAGTACGTTGCCGTACAAATCCGTGAGGCGATAGTCGCGACCTTCGAATCGATGGGTCAGTTTTAGATGGTCAATCCCGAGAAGGTGCAAAATCGTTGCGTGAATGTCGTGAACGTGGACCGGGTCGGCGATCGGACCAAAGCCGAGTTCGTCGGTCTCTCCCAGCGTGAAGCCTGGCTTAACACCGCCACCGGCGAACCACATGGTGGAGCATTCGTTGTGATGGTTGCGGCCAACGGTTTCTCTGGGTTCACCCATGGGCGTCCGGCCGAATTCGCCGCC
>JAJDAB010000236.1 GCA_029262095.1 Candidatus Hydrogenedentota bacterium | reverse complement strand
ATCACCCGTTTTCGTGCCTTTGCGAGTTCCCATTTGACGGGATCCGTCGTACGTACGTCACTAAGCTGATTGCGCAATAACCGACCGCGCGTATCACCCAACCGATCGAGGCGATTGCTGAGTTCGAGCGACTCTTCGTAGTGGCCTAACCGATAGAGTGCACATGCGAGCGGATAGAGTATTGTCGTCGAGTCGGGTACCGCGCGGGCGAGCGCTTCCAAAATTCGTTGCGCCGACTCAAAGTCGCCATCTGCATATGCTCGTTTCGCCCTGAGCAGAAGGTGCTGAAGCGGTCGACTAGATCCCGTCGACTTACGATTAATTTCCCGGTCGAGTCCGTCGAAGTCCATCCGTATTGTCCTTCAGTGACGTGTCCCTACATGCGTGATCGGGATCCTGTGTAGACGTCGGCCCCGTTTGAGTCCAAATCAGTATACACACTATTTGAAAGGTTGCCAGTCGCAGTTTGAATCTACTTTGCCAACCGTCGGCTGAAGACAATTCAACATAATTTGGTTATAGCTAGTAAGAATGTGAATGCATTCAACTATTTCAGTTGGTGCTTGAGGTCAGAGGAATTGGTTGACGCAAATAGTCGTTGTGAAGTGTATATACTGGCCCAAACGAAGAATTCTTATCCGGCGAGGAGCTCAACATGAATGGATTTTGGATTGGCAATTATGAGCCGCAACCCGTCATTCGTGCCAGCGGTGGGGAGCGTGTATCAGAGACAGCGCGAATTAACGAGTTGGAGCATCAGGTGGCACGGCTCATGTTGCTTAATCAGGCATTATGGGAGTTATTGCGGCCGCGCCTGAAGATGACCGACGCCGATTTGGAGACGTTTGTGCGCGATGTAGATCTGCGGGATGGTGTAGAAGACGGTAAGATCACGCACAACGCGGTGAAATGTCCGCAATGCAGCCGCGTATCGAACTCAAAGCATTGGAAATGTCTGTACTGCGGGTTGGAATTCGAGAAACCGATGTTCGGATAGTGAGAATGACCCGCTAGCCTATTGCATCACGCCATCCGTCTTCGCTGAACCCAACGATCGCAACGTCGTCTCCTATCACAAAGGGCCGCTTAACGAGGTTGCCGTTCTGCGAGAGCAACGTAATCGCCTCGGCGGCGGTCATGTCCGGCAGTTTGTCCTTGAGATTCATGGACTTGTAGTCCATGCCCGACGTATTAAACAACTTTCGGATATTGCCTTGGTAGGTGCCGAGCATTCTTTTGAGTTCGCGTTTAGACGGAGGCTGATCCCGAATGGGAATTATTCTGTGGGGGATGGAATTGGCCTCAAGGAATTTTGTGGCTTTACGGCAGGTGCCGCAGTTCGCGTAGCTATAGACGTTGAGCACGAAATCGGTCCTCGATTAGACTAAGTTGTCGACCCATTCTAACGCAGTTTGCGCACCATACGCACACAGTATTTGAGAAACTAGCGATCGTA
This sequence comes from Candidatus Hydrogenedentota bacterium, assembly GCA_029262095.1. Taxonomy (GTDB): domain Bacteria; phylum Hydrogenedentota; class Hydrogenedentia; order Hydrogenedentales; family SLHB01; genus JAJDAB01. The sequence continues at coordinate 1,428 of JAJDAB010000236.1, read as the reverse complement.
CCGTTAACCTGTTATTGCGTCGCTTGAACTTTCGGCGATCCACCCGAGGTTAGGAATCACACCATGAAACTCATTGACGTCGTCCAAGAGTCATGTGTCGAGGTCGGTTTGGCGTTGGACGAAAAAGAGGACGTGCTACGTGCTTTGGCGACCGCCGCGAAGCGCGCGGAAGGTCTGGAACACGTGGACGAGGACTCGATTGTCGGCGGTTTGCGTGCGCGAGAAGCGCTAGGGTCGACCGGCTTCGGTGGCGGCATCGCGATTCCGCATTGCCGAATCGCAGGCGTTACGCAGTTTGTCGTCGGCTTGCTGACCATTCCTGGCGGCGTCGATTTCGAATCGCTGGACGGTGAACCGGTGAAGCTGGTCGTGTTCATCATAGGGCCAGACGAAGTGTCGGACCGGCATGTACGGTTGCTCTCCACGATTTCGCGGACGCTCATGATTCCCGGTGCGGTCAAAGAGCTCATTGCCGCAACGACGCCTTCGGGCGCGCTTGAGAGTTTTCTCCGGTACTCCGCCGATGATCTGGACGTGCGCGATCGGACCACCAAGTGTTTTGTGCATCTATTCATTCAGGATGACGAGCATTTGGCTGATTTAATGCGGGCCTTCACGTCGGTGGGATCGGCATCGTTTGTCGTGATCGAAGCGGAAAACGCGTCCGCGTACCTTACGAAGCTTCCGCTGTTCGCGGCGTTCATTTCCGACTCACCCAAGAGCTTTAGCAAGGTCATTGTCGCGATCGCCGATCAAAAGTTGAAGAATGAAATCGTTCGCCAAGTTGAACAGGTCGTCGGTGATCTGGATGAAGCCACCGGCACACTTCTGACGATTCAAGACATCGCGTACGCCGCGGGTTCGCTCGAGACCTAGCGCGCTCATGGGTTCGTTCGCGGGAAACCTTGAGCTATCGGCAATGACGTTGCTGGGTGCAGTAACGTTGATTGGCTTTTATGCCGGACGTGGAACCCAATGGATTCGGTTGCCGTCGATTATTGGCTACATGTTGTTGGGTGTGGCGATCGGCCCGTCGGCGTTTGGTTTTTTTGGGCACGAACAACTGGATCACGTCGGGTTAATTACGCAGATTGTACGGGGGTATGTCGCGTTTTGCATTGGCGCCGAACTGAGCATCGCGTCATTACGGCAACTCGGCAAAGGCATTATTGCGATTATTTTCGCGGAATCGTTCACGGCCTTTTTCGTCGTGCTTGGGTTCGTCTATGCGCTGACCCGGGATTGGGTGTTGGCGTTGGTCTTCGCATCAATGGCCCCGGCGAGTGCGCCGGCAGGAACCGTTGCGGTCATTCAAGAGACGCGCTCGAAAGGCCCGCTGACCAAGGCGCTATACGCCGTCGTCGGATTCGATGATGGGCTGGCAATCAGCATTTTCGGATTCGCTGCAGCCATCGCACGCAGCTTGCT
>JAJDAB010000235.1 GCA_029262095.1 Candidatus Hydrogenedentota bacterium | reverse complement strand
TTTGGTTTGTCCCACACCCCCATCGTCTCTAAACCAGCGATAGATTGGCAGCCCGGAATCCGTATCTCAGCAGATTCGGCTAAACTTATGGAAGCAAGACTCAAGCACGTTAAAACTACGGCCCAACAGATTTTGTCTAGTTTTGGCATGGGGTTTTCTCTCTACGTCAGTGCCCAAAAACGGTTGACTTTACGCCGAGACAAACATGCATTAGTGACATATGCATTCAGACGGCGGGACAAGAAATGCATGTACTTTACGGGGTAACTAGAGCACATGTCGTTGGTCCTTGTACAGTTTATCCGCACGTGCGAAGCGGCAGTTACCAAATAATTCCTGTAACTGTTTCCATGTTATGACTGCATTAAAGTGATCGAGTGGACGCTTTCGGCTTCGCCTCTCATGGTTTCTCGCGTACTCCGACGCAACTAGTGCCAGAAGAAAAATATCGACGGTGCCACCCAACAATTTGCACATCAATTCAACGTCTCTCTTCGCAGTGTCTGCATCTTTGGGTCTCATTTCTTGGTGTGCTTTGGCCTCAATAATGACTATTTGGTGTTCAGAAAATAGGCAAAGATCGAAAGTGCGCTTCGGTGAGTACTTCTGGCGGAGCTTCGGTCGAAAAGCAGTAAGAAAGTCCCGGTAGAAACAGACTTCTACGGAAACCTCCCAGTTAGCCGTACTATCTAGCGTAAGCGGCGTATTCGCACCGAGCCAATGAATGAACCGAACTGGGGCAGCGTGTATCTCACGATAGAGTTCCGCGCAGAAGAAGCGTTCGTCCCGGCTAATCTGCCACCAAGGCTTCGACTGGAGGTAAGATAGACTCATGAATTTGGGCTCTAACTATTGAGTGACCGGACGTTGTTCGGTATGCATGCGAGACGAGCCTGAGTTTGTAATTCAAGAATTATCATTATCTCTCATGTAACCAATTGACCTGTCAGTCAATTTACACCAGCACACTCCGCACTCACATGTGCTAGCTTTTTGCGCGTCTTTGTGGAGTGCCTTGTTAGCGTACAAAAATATCCTAAGCACTCAATATCAAGGCCGCGAAGGTTGTTTTTACAACTTTCCACATTTCATTCGGTTTTTGTAATTTTATTTCAATGCCTTTCTTCGCGCGATTAATGAGCTCTGTTCGAGCTTCTGCAAGCATCAGTTCTGGGTTTTCTCCTTCAAGCAATACTGAGGTATCCCTTTTCGCTCCGTTACATAAGGAACATGACAGTACAAAGTTTTCGGGTTTGCCAGTGATATGTTCAGAATATTTTGCTCGCGGCAGAAGATGATCAATCTCTGCGCAAGCGTAGGCAAGCCTATCAAATACCAACTCGCGACCACAATATTCACAACAACCACCAGCGCGAACATAGGCCATAGCCGTCCGTGATTCAAAATCTAACTCTTGTATTAGAAGTTTAATTGCTTCGTCTTTTTCCATATTCCTATCCTCTCTGTGCATGCGCACTAACGACAATATTCAAAAACGCTGAGGCCCGGCGATGAAGGTTGCGACCTAGAATTGCTTTGTTCGAAGGTTCACTATGGCATCTACCACAACTTCTCTACCGTCGCCGTCGGCCTGTTACTGTGGCTCCAGTTCGCTGGGTGAGGAAGAAAACATAGGTGCATTGATCCACTTGCAGAATTGCGAGTTTCCGGAAGATTCTCCCGCGCCCAATATTCGATCTTCCCATCTGCAGGCAGAATCATCAGTTTATGTTTGGCCGAACCCATAAGCAGTTTTCCGAAGTCGACGATTGAAGCTCGCGAGTCTCGTTCGTGAAACTCGGACTCGATCTGCCATAGGACTTCGCTCGGATACTCCAAGTCGATATTTCTTACAGCCGATAGAATTGTCGCGGTGCGGATCACGGTTATGTCATACAGAAGTTCTCGTAGGCGAAACGTCGATTCATTTCCAGGGTAATCCTTGGAGAAGACGCGGTATCCCAATCGCTCAGGGAAATGTGTGCGCAGTTGCACTGCAAGTACGCTCACCCAAATTCTACTACGCTCAGAGTTGGTCGAGTCCCGTGTCCAACGAAGCGTTGCGCAGGTCCTCTCAATTGTGGCCGATATGTTCATGCCGTCGAACGACCAAGCTGTCCTGTGCAAACCAAGCGTAGCGTAGTTTGCGACCGAACGAACGCCTTGTTAAGCGATGTCAATTTAGATAACCACTTCGACACCTGCATCTTCAAGCCTCCGTAAGATGGAATCATTTTCAGGATTCCAGTCATCAGGCATTGTGTGTTTATGCACTGCATCAACTTTATCTCTATCCCCATAGGTGATGTAGGCTATTCGCAGAAGTCGACCTATCATGTCAGCAACATCGTCTGGTTTTTTTCCATCCCAAAACATTTTAAATGCAAGATCACGAATATATGCGCATGGCACTACATGTTCAGTATAACTACGATCAGCGGTCTTTTTATTTAACTCGATGTATTCGTTATAAATTAAAGTTTCAAAAATTCGAGAATGGACAGCTGCTAATCTAGGCACATTATCTTTTTGTTCTTGCCAGAAAGAGAAAAGTGCCAGAGCCGTTCTCTCAAATGCTCTTTTCCTAAGTTCTTCACGAGTGAATGCCATTTTATTTCCTAACAGGTTATGAACAGTACGTATAACATCGCGGGGAATGCTGAGTGGGATATCGATTTAATTGCGCGAGTAATTTGGGCGTTCTCACGTTATACGAGGCCAAGGGCCGCTGCAGTATCGTGTGTGGAACCAGGGCATTCAAGCTCTGGTCTTGCCTCGGTTTCGTGGACACCTAGATAAGGCGCGATACTGCGACTAACGGAGGTAAAACCATGACACGAAGAAAACGATACAGCACGGAGTTGAAGCGAGTAGCGATCCGACGCTGGTTTTAGGTGGCCTTCTGCCGCCGCCGCAACACGCTTAGCCCTACAATCCCGAAAGCGAAAATAGCGAGGTTAACAGGTTCGGACACCTTTACAGGATCAAGAGCCGCCAAGTTTCCGAGGACATTTACGATCCCCAATGAACCGATGATGTTTGCCGCACCAGTTGCGCTATTGACGGAATATAGATTTCCGCCGACAGAACCGAATAGATTTCCTTCGGCATCGCCCGCCAAGTTTCCGAGGACATTTACGACCCCCAATGATCCGATGATGCTTGCCGCACCGGTTGTACTATCGACAGAATATAGATTTCCACCGACAGAACCGAATAGATTGCCACCGGCACCCGCCAAGTTTCCGAGGACATTTACGATCCCCAATGAACCGATGATGTTTGCCGCACCAGTTGCGCTATTGACGGAATATAGATTTCCGCCGACAGAACCGAAAAGCGGAACGGCACAAACCGTGTCTGTTAATGCAATGGTGGAGAAGAGAACAAACGCAAAGATTGCTTTTTTCACAATGAAGTCTTCCTCTGAACTACTTCAGAACGCCAATCCGAAGGAGACGCTCGAACGGTGTTAGCATTAAGTCAACAATACGCATTTTTAGTGTGGTGAATGTAGGGTTTAGCTTACTCAATCCCACGGAATTAATTCCTCGTCGCCTTGGTACCAAAGCCCCCTGGCCAACATGACGTGATTTCACGGGGTTTCCCCCCAACAGCGCACATCGTGCACCGGTGACACCGGCCAAGCAAGGCACGCCTCAACGGACCATGCACTAGTAATCACTAATTTGCACCGTGTTCTCGTAATGAACCATAGTTCGCATATTAAATCGCGCTTTTAACACCCCCGCCAGATTGTAGGAACAGGGGCTCAACGGTTCCCACGCTGTAAACCGGCATGTACATTTGACCCAGTTTCGACGCCGATTCGCACAGCGAGTTATTGATTCTTTGTGCTGACGTGGGTCAAAATTCAACGCCTATTCACATTTGACGCCATTACAGCACCACCAATTCAGCAAAGCTCTCTAGGCTGCCTAACGAAACATCGACGTAAGGGAGTGCAGTCGAAGGTTGTCTGGGAATCCATACAAAGCGGTACTCCTTCTGATACTCATATCGAAAATGCTTCGACATAGGTACATCAATTACAGATGTCTTTGGCAACAGCGGATCGATATAGATCGCGCTCCCTTCTTGGCGCGTGGAACCTGAAAAACTAATTTCAGCTTCTTGCGACACCAACTGCCGAAATCGATCTTTATCATTGATAATTACACAAGCGTCCGCCTGGAAGTCCACAAATAGCCGTGGTTCTACTGTCGAAGTTACACAATATAG
>JAJDAB010000234.1 GCA_029262095.1 Candidatus Hydrogenedentota bacterium | reverse complement strand
CGTGTTGTCGAAGCTGCCCGCCCAGCGGTGGGTGTCGGAGGGGCCGTGAATGAGTTGGGCCGTAATACGAACTTCGTCACCGTCTCGAATGACTGAGCCTTCGACTATGCCATCAACGTTGAGTTCCCGCGCAATTTCCTGGATGGACTGGTCCGTGTCCTTGAAACGCATAATCGTCGTCCGCCCACGCACTTGGAGCGATTTAATTTGCGCCAATTCCGTGATCAACGCTTCGGTCATACCATCAACAAAATATTCCTGCTCGGGATCGCTGGACATATTGTCGAACGGGAGCACGGCTATCTTCTCGATGGGCGCGTTTGCTTCTTCGGCGGCGGCTTTCTTTGCGAGCCAGGCTCGTTCGTGGGGATAGCCGGGGTGTTCGGGCGGAAGCGGCGGGAACCCCAGGCGCTCGATTAGCCGCCAATAGCGTGGGTCGCCAGCCACAAGAGCGAGATCTTCGCGGCGCTGCCAATCCTGGAAAAACGGCATGTTTCGCAACATCATGAAATAGAGGCCGGTCGGCGATTCTGCTCCGCGTTCCAACCATTCAAAGGCCGCGTCCGAATCACCCAGGGGGAAATATGCCCAGGGAAGCCCGCTTATAGCGAGCAACTCCGGCGAAGTACTCGACGTTAGCCGTTCCAATTCCGTGCGCGCCTCGTCGTGCCGGCCTGCGAGCGCCTGAGCGAGAGCGATCGCTGCCCGTACTAGGGGCAACGGTCCTGTCATGGACTCGGCGCGGGTGTATTCGATAGCCGCAGCATCGTATTGGCCTTCGACGAGACGTCCAAAGCCAAGGTCGACCGACGCCCGGATATTCCTTGGATTCTTCGCCACCTCACCCTCCAGAATTTGGAAGGCCTTTTGTGGTCGACCGGCGAGCATCAAGATGGTCGCTGCGTCAGAAACGGCAAACGAAGCGAACGGATTCAGTTCGAGAACCCAGTCGGCCTTTTCCTGCGCACCAATCCGATCGCCTTCCATCAATTTGAAAAAGCCGTGGAGGGCGGCCGCAAAAAACGAATTGGGATTGAGTGCCTCGGCCTTCGACAAATGGATTCGTGCGGAGTCCCAATCCAGTTCAAGAGTTTGGTCCGTAATTCCTAGGACCGCCTGCGCTTCGCCGAGGGTCGGGTCCAATTCGTACGCGCGCAGCGCCGCTTCTTGTGCCGCCACATAGAGTTCGCGTGGAGGACCTGCGGCGAATATGCCGAGATAAAGGTTCGCGATGGCTATGCCACCCCAGGCATCCGCGAATTCCGGATCGAGTTCTGTCGCACGCGTGAACAATTGTCGTACTCGAAACAACCCAGCCGGCGAAATGTCGGTCATCGCGTGAACGGCTTTCAGGTAGACGTCGTAGGCCTCCGGATCCACTTTGCGGGCGTCGGCGATACGCTCGCGTTCGTCCGGCGTTAGTTCCGCGCGAAGGGTATCCGCGATGGCCAGCGCCACCTCCGACTGCAGTTTCAATACGCTGGTGATCGTATTCTCGTAGCTCTCCGACCACACATGGCCGTCGGTGCGTGCATCAATGAGTTGAACGGTGATGCGAACGTCATCGCCGTCACGCAAAACGGAACCCTCGATGAGGCCTTCCACATTCAACTCGGCGGCAATCTCAGCCATTCCAAGCGTTGAGTCGCGGTAACGCTGCGCCGAGGTGCGGGATATCACTTTGAGCGATTTGATCTTCGCGAGTTCCGCCGTGATCGCCTCGGTCATGCCATCGGCGAAATACTCTTGCTCGGCGTCGCTGGAGAGATTGTCGAGGGGGAGCACGGCGATCGATGTGATGGGAGCGTCCAGATCGGCTGGAAGAGCGGCGGTATCATCCGTCATTAACAGACCGGCAATGTAATCGGTGCCAAGCGTCACGCCGATAATGGCAGCGAAGAATATCGCAATGACGGCGTACCTGCGCGCTGTACTCGATTGGACTTCGGGCATTACTTCAACGTCAACATCCTGCACTGATGTCGGCACCAATGGCTGGGCCTTCTCACTGGCCTCCGGCGCTTCGAGTGGGGACATGCCTTCAAGACCTGCTTCGCAAATATTGAGGGCGTCGTCGAATCCTTTGATGGAGTAATCGCCGTGGGCTTGCCAAAGGATGGGCGCGCCGAACGTTTCGACGCCGAGCCGTTGACGTGCGCTTTGGTATACGGCGGACGACATCAGGACTTGACCGGGTTTGGCGAGCCCTTGAATACGCGCGGCGAGATCGACTGCTAGACCTTCGATACGCGGCGGACCTTCGGGGCCTTGCGGGCCTTCCTTCTCTGTCACTTCGCCCATGTGTAGACCGATTCGCACGCCGGGCATATTCGCGTCGCTGGCATGCGTTTCTTGCAATCGCAGTGCGAACATCACACCGGCACTCGACGTATCGAACGTCAGGAAACAACCATCGCCCGCCCAATCGATCACGCGCCCTAACGACTCGTCCGCGATTCGCGTGACGTGATCTCGATGCTGCGCAATAATATCGCCCACCGCCTGGTCGCCATGCTCGCGTTTGAGCGCGGTCGAATCCGCAAGGTCTGTGAAGACGAGGGTGAGGACTTTTGAAGTTTCAGTCGACATAGTGGTGGTCGAATTTCATTTTACCGCGGAGACGCGGAAGTCACGGAGACTTACCCATGTAACGTCACGAGATAAGCCATATTCGATTATGATATTTATACTCTAATTGAGTTTTGCATTTTGCTTTTACACACGTTCTCCGCATCTCCGCGTTGAATCATGCTCCACGTTCTTTGAGCATGGATACAATCGCGTCGTCCGCAGGGAAACTTCCCGTGGATAGTTTCGAGTAAATTAGATCGTCACCAGCGCGCACTTCGAATGCGCCGCCGCCGGATTTGATCAGTTCGGGTTCATGGTCGAAAGCCGTGCGAATTGCGGCCACCAAACTGGCGGCTTGAGGTTCGTAGTTTCATTGCACGCAGTATTCAATCGATACGTTCATTGGAACCTCCTATTCGTCCGAGTACATTTCAGGACGCAGCCCGATATTAACGATACTGCATGCGAGCATTGGCTTGAGACCTTTCGCCTGGGCCAGCTCAACGAGTTCGTCGTCTTCCGAACCGGGATTGAGAAAGAGTTCTCCGGGGTGCTTGGCGACGATGGCATCGATCATCGTCTTGCCCACCGCCGGCGGTACATACATCGACACGCGGTCGATCGGATCGGGCACGTCCTCGATCGACGCGTAGGCTTTGAGGCCTTCTACCTCGTCGGCCTTCGCATTGACCGGGTAGACGGTCCAGCCGCCATCTTTGAATGCACGCACACTCTTGTTTCCATACTTCGACCGGTCGGTCGAAGCGCCGATAATCGCAATGGTTTGGCTCATCGTTACCTGTCCTTATTGATTGTCGAAACACCGTATAGCGAGTAGAGCATAGCACGCGGCGATGGGGTACTATGCGCTTAATACTATATGGAGATCGTGAGGCATGATAACTCGAACACTCATAGTGTCGATCCTACTCGTTTGGGCTGCGCTTGATTCTGCGGCCGAGTCGGACCCCGTCCATGGCGAACGTCCTGACGCGCTGGTTATTCGAAACATAACGTACGTCGATGGAGCGGGCGTACCGGCCCGAGGTCCCGCGACCATTGTCGTGCGGGACGGCGTGATTGATTCCATTCTTGGGGCGACATCGCCCATTCCTAAGATGGATGGCGACGTACGAATCATCGACGGCACCGGGAAATATGCGTTGCCCGGGTTCATCAACATGCACGCTCATCTCCACGGTCCGTGGGGATTCAATTCATTACCGTTGCAATTCATCTACGACCTCTGGTTGGCGTGCGGTATTACCACCGTGCGGGATGTCGGCAGTGTGGCGACCGCGACACTTGAAGAGCGCGACAAGAGTGCAGCGGGCGAAATCGCAGCGCCGCGCATATTCGCCTATCTCTGGTTTCCGACCGGATCGGTGACCGGCGGCCTCAACACGGCGGAACGCCTCAGCGAAAAATGGCTGCGCGGGGAAGTGAGGCGGCTGAAGAACATGGGCGCGGACGGTATGAAGTTGCGCCATTTCGATCGCGATACGATTACCGTTGTGATGGACGAGGCAAACAAGCAAGGACTACGCGTGGCGCACCACGTCGGCGTGGAGGACTTCGACGCACTCGACAACGCGGCTTTGGGCACGACGACGATCGAACATTGGTACGGCATTCCAGAAGCTGCGATTCCGGGTGTGCAAGAATTCCCCGCGAACTTTACCTATGCGAACGAGTTGTTGCGATTTCGGTATGCGGGCCGCGTTTGGCGCGAGGCTGATCCGGATCGGCTTGACCTAGTTCTGCAATCGCTTGTCGATGCGAATGTCGGATGGAATCCGACGTTTGCGATTTATGAAGCCGCGCGCGATTTGCAACGCGCGTTGACGCAGCCGGCCTTCGACGATTACCTCCACCCCGCGCTCGCTCGCTATTTCGAACCGGATCCTTCGAAACATGGCTCGTTTTTCTTTGGCTGGACGAATACAGACGAAGTGTATTGGCGGGAAAATTATCGTATTTGGATGGATGCGGTCAAGGATTTCAGCGACATGGGTGGCTTGGTTACGACGGGCGAAGACGCGGGGTTCATCTATCAACTGTTCGGCTTCTGTTACTTACGCGAGCTGCAACTGCACGAAGAAGCTGGTTTCCATCCGCTAGAAGTCGTTCAACATGCCACGCACAACGGCGCAAAAGCCTTGGGCAAAGAGAACGAACTCGGGCGTATTCGACCGGGCCACATCGCGGACATCGTGATCGTAAACGGCAACCCGCTCGAGAACTTGCAAGTCCTCATGCCGCGCGGCCTCAACGAAACGCTCGACGCGCAATCAGGCGGCGGCATCGCGTGGACGATCAAAGACGGCGTCCCGTATAGCGCGGAGACGCTGCTGGAACACGCGCGAGAAGTTGTAGCGAACGCACGAGTTGAAGAATGAATGTAAGTCTTGTTAGGAGGAACTGCAGCGTGTTGATCGGAATGATTCTGTGCGCAATGGCTTTCGGCACAGACGTAGATGGTCTCGACGCCCTCACGCAACCGCAAGATTACGTTGCAATGCGGGAAAGCAGCGCGAACGAAGACCTTTCAAAAAACGGCGATTCCAGGCCGATTGAACCGGGCGATACGTTGGTACTGGGCGACCTGGAAGGGCCAGGCATCATTACGCACCTATGGTCCACGGTTAGCCCGGCGGACCCCTTTTATACGCGGTCGCTTGTACTTCGTGTGTATTACGATGGCAGTAGCAAACCTAGTGTTGAAGTTCCATTCGGCGACTTTTTCGCGGGCGGTTATACGGCGGAACCGGTGTTTTCGTCGGCAGTCGTCAGTACGTCGGCGTTCGGCCGCTCCCGAAACTGTTACTGGCGGATGCCGTTCAAGAATCACGCGCGCGTGACCGTGACCAATGAATCCGAGGAGCACCGCGTCCATTCATTCTACTACTACCTGGATTGGCAGAAGCACGAGTCGTTGCCCGATGACACCATGTATTTTCACGCACGCTATCGCCAAGAGCATCCCGCAACTCCGGGCGACTATTTAATTCTCGAGACACAGGGCCGGGGCCACTATGTTGGCACCGTGCAATCTGTTTTGCAGACGCAATACGGATGGTTTGGCGAAGGCGATGACCGATTCTATGTCGACGGCGAAAGTACGCCATCTCTCAGTGGGACGGGGACCGAGGATTACTTCGGTGACGCATGGGGTTTCCTCGAATTTGATCGGCCCTATTACGGCGTCACGGTGTACGAAGGACATCTGCCAGGGGATCGCGTCACGGCGTACCGTTGGCACATACCCGATCCCATTCCGTTTAAGGAATCCATTCGCGTCCAGATCGAACACCACGGCAGCCTGTTCACACCATCGCTGGAATTCTTAGACCAATTCCAGGAACGAACCGATTGGGTCAGCTCGGTTGCGTTTTGGTATCAAGACACTCCGGCATCTTCTTCCGAGCCGTTACCTGCATTGCGCGACCGTATACCACCGTATCGCGTGCTCAAACCGGCGGAACTCGATCCGACCTTTGATCACGGCACTGTTCAATCCAACAAAGGCGGGGTTACGTTTTCCACGACAAGCGGTGACGGCGCGATCGAGTTTACCTTTGACGTCCAGGACAAAGGCCTATATCTAATCAACGCGATCCTTCATCACGCACTGTACGCGGGCATCTATCAACCGTTGCTCGACGGAGAATTAATCGGTGGCCCGATCGATCTACTCGTCGAAGGCGACTACGCGAAGTGGCATCGATTCGATCTACACGATCTCTCGCCGGGGAAACACACGCTACGATTCGAATGCCAGGGCCGCAATCCAAATACGCGCGAACTCTTGCCGCCGCTCCATTCGCTTTCCATTGATCGAATCGTGTTGTTGCGACTTGAAGACGTAGAGGGCTATATGGAATCGACGAAGAAATTTTTGCAAGATCGCAAGAAGCAATAGTCTTGACCAGCATCACGAGTGAATTCGTGATCGCACTCACGATACG
>JAJDAB010000233.1 GCA_029262095.1 Candidatus Hydrogenedentota bacterium | reverse complement strand
GTCTCCGCATCAGCTGTGGAGGACTAGACCTATGCCTACATCGGTAATCCTTTCGATCCTGGTAGCGCTATTTGGCCTGTTGTTTTTCGGGACGATCATGTTTGTCGCGCGGCGATACAAACGATGCCCGAGTAATGCGATCCTCGTGATCTACGGTAAGGTTCGCGGCGGTGAAGCATCACGCACGATTCACGGTGGCGCCGCATTCGTCATACCGCTCTTGCAAGACTATGCGTTCCTAGGGCTGGAACCGATTCAGATCGAGATTCCACTCGAGGACGCGTTGTCCATCGAAAATATTCGCGTCAATGTGCCCAGCGTGATAACCGTCGCCATCGGTACGGATGCGGAATGCATGAACAACGCGGCCATTCGTCTATTGGGACTGCCCGTTGCGGATATTAAGAAGCAAGCGGAAGACATCATCTTCGGTCAACTTCGCCAGGTGATCGCGTCGATGAGCATTGACGATATCAACCGCGACCGCGAAGCGTTCTTACACAACATTCAAACGTCGATGGAGCCGGAACTGCGCAAAATCGGCATGGTGCTTATCAACATCAATATTAAAGACATCACGGACGAGTCCGGGTATATCGAAGCCATTGGTCAAAAAGCGGCGTCGCAGGCGATACAACAGGCGCGTGGTGACGTGGCCGAACAGCTAAAACTCGGTGAAACGCGTGTAGCGCAAGCGGAACGCGATAAATCGGTGCAAGTCGCCGAGGCGAATAAAGAACGGAACATCGGTATCCGTCAACGGGAACGCGATCAGGCCGTTCGTATCGCGGAAATGGAAAAAGAACAGGGTATCGGTGAAGAAACGGCGTCGTTCCAACGGGAAACTCAAGTCAAAGAAGCCGAACAACTAAATCGTGTTTCCATTGCTGACGCGGAGGCGACTGCCGTCGAAGGTGAGAAAGCCGCTGAACGGAATAAACGTATTGCAATAGCCGCGGCGAATGCGACGGCTGTAAATGGCGAGAACGAATCGCAGGCGGTCATCGCCGCGTCGAACGCGGAACTGCAAATGAAGCGCGCGGAAGCGTATCGCGACGGTGAAACGAAGCAACGTGAAGCGGAAGCCGCAGTACTCGAAGCGCAAAACCGCGCGATGGCAAAGGCCGCGCTCGCGGAAGCCGAGAAAATCGAAGCGGAACGGCGCGCACAACTTGAAGCCCCAGCGAAAGCGGAGAAAGCCCAGACCATTGTCGAAGCCGAAGCGGCTGCTGAGAAGCGTCGTATCCTAGCCGAAGGTGACGCCAAGGCGATCTTCGCGAAACTGGAAGCGGAAGCAAACGGCCAATACGAAATCCTCGCGAAAAAGGGCGACGGCCTACGCCAAATCGTGGACGCATGCGGTGGTTCGGAAGCAGCTTTCCGCATGCTCATGCTCGAACACTTGGACAAAATGGCGGAAACCGCCGCGACGGCTATCTCGAACATCAAATTCGATAAGGTCATCGTCTGGGAAAACGGAGGTAAAAACGGCGAAAGTTCAACGTCAAATTTTCTCAATAACATGATGACGAGCCTCCCGCCGATGATGAATGTCATGAAAGACATCGGCGGCGTCGAAATGCCGGAGTTCCTGCTGAAGATGAACGGCGAGGCGGAGGACGGCAACGGAAGCGCGCCAGCAGCATCGACTCCCGCGAAGTCTGAAGGTGGCACGTCGACGGTCGCAACCGCGTCGGCAACAACAAAACCGAAGGCCGTGCCGAAACCGGCGAAGCCGGATGAAGGGAAAGGTTCGAAGGAATTGTAGCGCTCAGCGAATTAACGGTCGGGACCGTCGAACAACGGTCCCGGCTTTTTAGCCGGGAGGGACACGCTCCCGCGTGTCCAAAATCAGTTATGGACGCGCAGGAGCGCGTCCCTCCCTTATCAATCTTCCTAACAATTCCACTATATTACGTTTATGAATACTTCATCCGCGCTCATCCGCGATCCGATCGCCAACGACTTAGAACCGCTAACCGCACTGTACAACCACTACATTCGCGAGACGGCAATCACGTTCGACCTCGATCCGGTTACGGTCGAAGATCGCCAGCCTTGGTTTGACAAGTACACGAGCGGCGGTCGCAATCGCATGTTGGTGGCTGAACTGTTTGGACGGGTCGTGGGCTATGCGAGCTCAGGCGAATTTCGGCCGCGACGGGCCTACGATACAACCATCGAAACGAGCGTATACCTTGCCCCCGACGCCACGGGCAAGGGCATCGGCCGTCAGTTGTACTCCGCGCTATTCGCCGCGCTCGAAGAAGAGGATGTTCACCGCGCCATCGCTGGGATTACGCTTCCGAACGACGCATCGGTCGCCATTCACACGGCATTTGGATTCAAGCTCGTGGGCGTGATGACGGAATGCGGCTACAAGTTTGGACGCTATCACGATGTCGGATGGTACGAGAAAGCGATGAACACCTGAGTAGAACATCCCGCTACGCCCCTTCGAACGGGGGATGAGGACAATGGATACGCGGATGACACGGATTCAACGGATGCGCGCCGATTTTTTTGTTAACCGTTTTCAAATCCGCGCTAATCCGCCATATCCGCGCCATCAGCGTACCCATATGGAACCACCATCCTGGTTATCCTGTAATCCTGTCAAAAACGTTTTAGGCAATTTTAGTGCGATTGCCCAATGGAATTGTAATTCTGCCGAACCTTATCTGTTCGAACTTGGTATCATCGCGACTTCATGAATGCCGATCCCAATAGGACAACGCGCGCAATCGTTTACGTCGCGCTCGCCGTGCTCATCGCCACGGCGTATTGGCAAACGCCGTTTCACGAGTTCGTCAATTATGACGATCCACTTTACGTCACGGACTCGACCATTACGCAGGCGGGCATCACGTGGGAAGGCGTTCGCTGGGCGTTTACGGATACGTCGTCGGGAAATTGGCACCCGATGACGCGGCTTGCGCACATGCTGGATTGCGAACTGTTTGGTCTGAATCCGGCTGGACATCACGTCATGAACGTGCTGTGGCATATCGCTGCGACGCTTCTGTTGTTGATCGTTTTGTCATCGATGACGAAGGCGTTTTGGCCGAGCGCGTTTGTGGCGGCGTTGTTTGCGTTGCATCCTTTGCATGTCGAATCCGTGGCGTGGATTTCGGAGCGCAAAGACGTCATGAGCGCGGTGTGTTGGTTCGCAGCGATGGGATTGTATGCGCGATATGCCCGCAATCCATCCATCGCGCGATATGTCGCGGTTGCAGGCGTCCTGACGATTGGCCTAATGGTGAAAGCGATGCTCGTCACGTTGCCGTGCGTTTTTCTATTACTGGATGTCTGGCCGTTGCGGCGGGTCGTGAGCGAACAGGGTTCAATTCGTGGCTGCGTGG
>JAJDAB010000232.1 GCA_029262095.1 Candidatus Hydrogenedentota bacterium | reverse complement strand
GGCCTCGGAGAGTTTTTCTTCGTCCGTCTCGAATTCTTTGCGGGCGAGTTCGATGAGGGCTTCGGCTTTGGATGGGTTTGTCACGAACGACGGTGCTTTCGTGGTTGGGGTATTTCGCTGGTGTATTTGACCAGTATAGATTTAGGGCGGGACTAGGACAATGACTCACGGTATAGAACACGGATGACGCGGATCAGACGGATTTACACTGATTGGTCGTGTACGGTGGGCGTAGTTGGGCTCGCAATGCGCTATGATTGCGTTCGATTGTATTGGGGGCATCGTGGCGAAGAAAGAGATTGAATCAATTGGTGAGGTGTTGGCGGCGTTGTCGCAGCAGGGGCCTTTGGCGGTCCGGTTGCGGCATGCGTTGATTTGGAAGCATTGGGAGTCAATTGCGGGGGCGGAGTTGGCTCGGTTTGGTGCGCCGTTGGGGGTTCGGGATGGGACGTTGTATGTGGAGGTCGCTGGGCCGGTCTGGATGCATCGGTATGCCTACGCGAAACAGGCCATTCTTGACCAGATTATTGTGGTGACGCAGGGTAGGGACATTGAGGACTTGTTTATCCGGCTTAAGTATGAGGAATAGCGCTCTCAGAACATAGGCAGTGGCGCGGTCCGGAGTTCGGCCACAACAAAAGTTCGACTCTACGGCGCTATCGACCGGTGTGTTCTTGTCATCCCGAACGCATGTGAGGGATCTTCCCGGAGTCCTGCATCGATCCCGCGTACCCGGTAAGATTCCTCACGTTCGTTCGGAATGACAATCTTCACTTCTCTCTCAGTATTCTTTCTTTGACGGGATTACAGGATCAACCGGATGGGAAACTCTTGCTGGAACCTCGCATTCCGCACGAATTTTGACATCAACTCAAGCCGATTATTTCGCTCGCTGACCGCTCGATTTCTTTACCGGGTATGCACGCTCGGTGGACCGGAAAATCGGCTCTCAAATCGGCTCTTTTTCGTCTTAAAAATGTCCCCAATTTCGGCCCGTTTTCGTTGTATTCAGGGGCTCATTTTGGTACTCTTACGTAACCCAAGTTTGGCCCGATTTACGGGTCAGTTCCGCCCGAGGTAACCCTAATGTCTAAAAAGAGTTACGATGCCGAATCGATCCAAGTACTGGAGGGCTTGTCCGCCGTCCGGAAACGGCCGGCGATGTACATTGGCGACACCGGTGTTCGCGGCCTTCATCACCTGGTGTATGAAGCGGTCGATAACAGCGTTGATGAGGCTCTCCAGGGCCACTGTTCGAAGGTGGTGGTTAAGGTCCATATCGACAATTCGGTGTCCGTGATCGACGATGGTCGCGGCATTCCCGTCGACAGGCATAAGAAGGAAAAGAAGTCCGGTGTCGAGGTCGTTATGACCACGCTCCATGCGGGCGGAAAGTTCGACAAGGACAGTTATAAAGTTTCCGGTGGTCTGCACGGCGTTGGTATTTCATGTGTGAACGCATTGTCCGAATGGCTGGAAGTCGAGGTCAAGCGCGATGGCGCGTCTCATTTCATGTCGTTCAAGCGCGGCGTGCCGGACGGTCCGTTGGAAAAGCGCGGAAAAGTCAAAAGCACGGGTACGCGTGTGACCTTTCGTCCGGACCCGGAAATATTTGAGACAACGACATACGATTCCGACACGCTCTTGTCACGTCTTCGTGAATTGGCGTTCCTCAATAAGAACGTCAAGATAGTCTTCGAAGATGAACGTACGGACGCTGAAGCGGTCGACATGCAATACAAGGGCGGCATCTCCGAGTTCGTAGCGTATCGCAATGAGAACAAGGAAAAGCTGCAACGCAAACCGATCTATTTCGAAGCGGCGAAAGAGAATGTCGAGTGCGAAGTTGCGATGCAATACACGACGTCGTACAACGAAAATCTTTCTAGTTTCGCGAACAACATCAATACGCGTGAAGGTGGTACGCATCTGAGCGGATTCCGTGCGGCGTTGACCAAGGCGATCAACGATTATGCCCGCCGAAACTCGAAGGTCAAAGATACCGCGATTACCGGTGACGATACGCGTGAAGGACTCACGGCAATCATTAGTGTGCGCGTTCCGGAACCCCAGTTTGAAGGTCAAACGAAAATGAAACTGGGGAATAGCGAAGTGCAAGGCATTGTCCACTCGATGGTTTACGAAGGGCTGAACATTCACTTCGAAGAGAACCCGTCGGTCGCGAACCGGATTATCCAAAAAGCGACTGATGCGGCTCGAGCGCGTGAAGCGGCACGAAAAGCGCGTGACCTCACCCGGCGTAAAGGCGCGCTCGATGGTCTATCGTTGCCGGGTAAATTGGCAGACTGTTCGGAGAAGGACCCGGCGCTGTGCGAACTGTACATCGTTGAGGGTGATAGTGCGGGCGGTTCGGCTAAGCAGGGTCGCGAACGGAAATATCAGGCCATTCTCCCGTTGCGCGGCAAAATTCTTAATGTTGAACGCGCGCGCGTGGACAAGATGCTGAACAACAATGAAATCCGGTCACTAATTACCGCGCTCGGTATCGGGTTCGGCAAGGATGACATCGATTACGAGAAGCTCCGGTATCACAAAGTTATTATCATGACGGATGCGGACGTGGACGGCGCGCATATTCGCACGCTGCTCCTTACGTTTTTCTTTCGGCAGATGCCGGAACTCATCCAGCGGGGGCATCTCTATATCGCGCAGCCGCCGTTGTATCTCGTGAAGAAAGGTAAGAAGCAGCGTTATCTGAGTAGCGAGGAGCAGAAAGATCAATTCTTGTTCGAAGCCGTGTTGGACAACATGGAAGTGACGTCGCAAAACGGTGGGACGAAGGCAGTCAAGCTTGATGTGAAGAAATTGTTGCGCGGATTCCAGGCAGCGGAAGATCGTGAACGAATGTTTGGGCGGTTGGAGCGGGTTTATAATGCGTCTGAAGCAGTCGTGCGGAAGTGCATGGAATTGCCGCGCGAACAGATTCTCGATCCGAGCACGATTCCAAACAGCGAGCTAAAAGAATTGTTCCCGGATCAAAAAGTCGTCAATAGCGCGGAAGTGCAAACCGAGATCGAAGACGATACGAACTCGAACGGCAAGCCGAAAGTCCGCACCAAGATCGAAGACGATGAAATCGATGTTGCGTTCTTAATGAGTCATGAGTTCTCCGTGCTCTTGGGGCATGCCGAACCGATTGCGGCATTGGGCGCGGCGCCGTATGAACTCAAGAATGCGGATGGTGAAACGATGTTCGAGACGGACAGCTTACCTGCGTTGCGGTTGCATTTACTCGAAGAAGGGCGCAGAGGCGTAACGCTTCAACGCTATAAGGGTCTCGGGGAAATGAACCCGGAACAACTGTTTGAAACCACAATGGACCCTGAAGCGCGGTCCATTTTGAAAGTCATGGCGGAAGACGAGGCAAATGCCGACAACCTGTTCGTCACGTTAATGGGCGATATGGTGGAGCCGCGCAAACATTTCATCGAAGAACACGCGTTGGACGTGCGCAACCTCGACGTCTAGACGCAGTTCGTTCTGTAACCGAAAAATCCAGGATCATAAATGGACCAGCCACGCGAAAAAGTCATACCCATCACCATTGAACAGGAGATGAAGACGTCTTTCATCGATTATTCGATGAGCGTCATCGTAAGCCGAGCCCTCCCCGACGTTCGGGACGGATTGAAACCGGTTCATCGCCGCATCCTCTATGTGATGCATGAACTTGGATTGCGTAGTAATCGCGGCTTCCGAAAATGCGCGGGGGTCGTTGGTGACGCGCTGGCGAAATACCATCCCCACGGCGACCAATCGGTGTACGACGCGTTGGTGCGTATGGCACAAGAGTGGAGTTTGCGGTATCCACTGGTGGATGGCCAAGGCAATTTCGGTTCCATCGATGGCGACCGAGCGGCAGCCTACCGGTATACCGAGTGCCGGATGACCAAGATTACCGACGAGATGCTTTCTGACATCGACAAGCAGACCGTCGACATGACGCTTAATTTTGATGACCGGCTTGAAGAACCGACCGTACTGCCATCAGCCATTCCAAGTTTGTTGGTCAACGGTTCGCAAGGCATCGCGGTCGGTATGGCGACGAGTTGTCCGCCGCACAATCTGACCGAAGTGTGCGACGCGGTTCTGCATGCCATTGAAAATCCTGAAGCCACACCGGACGATTTGATGCGGTTCGTGAAAGCGCCGGACTTTCCAACCGGCGGCATCATTTACGGTGCGGGCAGCCTGGTGCAGGCGTACCGGACAGGCCGCGGTCGCATCCAAGTACGCGCGAAATGCGCGGTCGAACGCGATGAGAAAACCAACAAAGACCGAATCATCGTCCACGAAATCCCGTATCAAGTGAACAAGTCGCGCTTGATTGAAAACATTGCCGACTTGGTGCGTAACAAGCAAATCGAAGGTATTACTGACCTGCGCGATGAATCCGATCGTGAAGGCATGCGGATCGTAATTGAGCTGCGCAAAGGCGAGGAACCCGAAGTCGTTTTAAATCAGCTCTACAAGATGACGCAGCTGCAAGACACGTTTAGCATTATCATGTTGGCGTTGGTCAACAATGTGCCGCGCGTATTGAGCTTGGCCGAAGTCATTCGCCATTACATCAATCACCGTGTCGACATCGTCCGGCGGCGCACGCAATTCTTACTGGATAAAGCGGAAGCCCGCGCGCATATCGTCGAGGGTTTGCTCAAAGCCATCGACGTCATCGACCAAGTGATCGCGATCATTCGGGGATCGGAGAATGTCGATATCGCTCGAGCGGCGTTGATGGAGAAATTCGCATTCACGCATATCCAGGCCAACGAAATTCTGGCGATGCGTCTGCGCCGATTGACGGGGCTGGAACGCGAAGAACTGGAAGCCGAGTACAAGGAATTGCTGCAACAAATTGAAATGTACCGTCAAATATTGTCGGGCCGTAACACCATCCTCGCGGAAGTGGAAAAGGAACTGAAGATCGTCAGAGAACAATACGGCGACGAACGCCGCACGGCGATCATGGATGAGGGCGGTGAATTCGCGATTGAAGACCTCATTGCGGATGAAGACATGGTTGTCACGGTGTCGAATCAGGGCTATATCAAGCGTGTGCCGGTCAGCACGTATCGGCAACAGCGGCGAGGTGGCCGCGGAATTGCGGGTGCGGCGACGAAAGATGAGGAGTTCGTGAAGGACTTGTTCATCGCGTCCACGCATCAATACATGCTGTTTTTCTCGTCGCGCGGCCGGGTGTATTGGCGGAAGGTGCATGAGCTGCCGAAGGCCAGCCGTACAGCGCGAGGCCGCGCCATCGTCAATGTGCTCAATCTTACCGGCGACGAGCAGGTGACGGCTTGTCTGCCAGTGCGCGATCTCAAAGACGAAGTGAAAATGGTATTTATGGTTACCCTTAGGGGAATCGTGAAGAAAACGGCGTTGAAAGCGTTTAGCAATCCACGCGCAACCGGTATCATCGCGATCGATCTCGAAAAAGGCGATGAGCTAATCGATGTTCAGATCACTTCGGGCGAGGACAATATCCTCATCGCGACGTATAAGGGCATGTCCATTCGGTTCCCGGAGAAAGACGTCCGTTCGATGGGTCGAAATGCCCGTGGCGTTATCGGTATTCGCTTGGGCAAAGACGACGACCGCGTAATCGGCACGTCGATCGCGCCGGACGATTCGACAGTGCTCAGCGTTACCGAAAACGGTTACGGCAAGCGCACGAAAGTTGGTGAGTACCGTCTGCAACACCGCGGTGGGCAGGGCATCATCAACATCAAGACGACGAAGCGAAACGGTAACGTCGTAGAAATGTTGACGGTGGACGATTTGGATGAGATCGTCGTGGTCGCGACGGACGGCATAGTCATGCGCACGAGTTTGAAGGACATACGAACGATTGGCCGGAACACACAAGGCGTGCGCATCATGAAGCCAAAAGAAGGCGCTAAGATCAGTGCCGTGGCCCGTGCCGTCGCGGAAGAGAAAGAAGAACAACTCACTGAGGATGCCGGCGACGAGGCGTGAACCTCACTGAACCCATCGCGATTGCAGTAACTCCGCTGCTCGAAGCATTACCCATCGAGCGTGCGGTGAAGGCGTTGGTCGTCGAGGCGGGCGCACCCAAATCGCTGATCGAAATCGTTGAGTGCGTAATTCAAGACCCGGCCGTAGCGGGCCGCCCACTGTTGCAAGCGGGCCTCTGGCTCTATGTCGACGAACTCGATCGCAGCCACTCCATTAGCCAAGGCATCACCGACGCCACCGGTTCATTCTGGCACGGAATCATGCACCGGCGCGAAGGCGACTTCGGCAACAGTCACTATTGGTTCAACCGGATGGGGCATCATCCCGCGATGGACACCATTGAGGGATACGACGCACACGCGTTCATTGATTCAGTGGAATCGAGGCAGTCCGGCGGAATCGAAGACCTGATTGCAATCCAGAAGCGGGAGTGGTCCGCTTTGTTCGAGTGGTGCGCTCGACCCTAGCCAAGGTGGAACTTGACCCTCCCGAACGATATGATTTTCGTACTAAGATCAGAGTGATAATCTGCCGGGACACGATTCATTGTTCGCTGATTGACATGCAGTCCATTTGCGGGATAGAACGTAGCTGTCAATGGCACATTTCGGGAGCAAGGCCGTGCGAGAAGCCAGCAGTGCCCAACGTAAAGAGTTGCGCAAATTGGCGCATCACCTCGAGCCGCTCGTCTGGGTCGGGAAAGAAGGGCTGAGCGACGACGTGATCGCCGCGACGGTTGAGGCGCTCGCGTCGCACGAGTTGATCAAGGTCAAACTGCTCGCCCTCAAAGAAGAACGGAAAGCCGTAGCGCGCGAGGTCGCGGACAAGGCGGACTGTGTGCTGGCCGGGGTCATCGGCCACGTCGTCATTCTTTATCGCGAACATCCCGACGAAGAAAAGCGGCACATTAAGCTGAGCACCTCGTAGGCGTTTAGTTTACCGATCATCTGTTGCCTAGAACGCTTTTGCGATTTGCAGCCTTTATCAGGAGATACACCATGGTCACTTTGTTTCGAACGGCCTTCGTAGGGCTAGCGGTTGCATGTTCAGCACTAATTGCCTTCGCTGGGGATGATGCCCCATCCCGCATCGGCAATACGCCGCCGACGACACTTGACGCTTACATCGCCGCGCCCGATGACGTTTACGGCTGGGACTTGGTCGCGACGTACAAGGCGGACGGTGCGACGACGTTTGTCCTTGATTTGCGATCGCAGTCGTGGCGGAGTTCGGATGAAGTCGATCGCACGGTTTGGCAACACTGGCTGACCATTGTCCGGCCAGACGTGGTCAAACACCGGACCGGATTTCTGTACATCACGGGTGGGGCTAATGGTAGCGTCGCGCCCGGTGAAGCGCCCGACCGTTTTGTTCGGATGGCAACCGAAACCGGCACGGTCATTGCGGTGTTGAACATGGTGCCGAATCAGCCCATCACATTCGCCGGTGAGACGAAAGGCCGTAAGGAAGACAGCCTGATAGCGTATACCTGGGACAAGTTTCTCAAGGGTGGTGATGACGAATGGCTTGCGCGATATCCCATGACGAAGAGCGCTGTGCGTGCGATGGACGCGATCACGGAGTTTGCGAGTAGTCCTGCGGGTGGGGGTGTTGCGGTCGAGAAATTTGTAGTCGCTGGCGGATCGAAACGCGGCTGGACGACGTGGACCACTGCTGCGGTAGATGATCGTGTTGTGGCCATCGTTCCGATTGTAATCGACTTGCTCAATGTCGTTCCGTCGTTCGTACACCATTGGCGGGCCTATGGCTTCTGGGCGCCCGCGGTCGGTGATTACAACGCAATGGGCATCATGGAATGGATGGGTCATTCGCGATACGACGCGCTCCTGAGTTTGGTCGAGCCGTATTCGTACCGGGATCGGATGACGCTTCCCAAGCTTACGCTGAACGCGACGGGGGATCAGTTTTTCTTACCCGATTCTTCGGAGTACTATTGGGATGATTTGCCCGATGTGAAGTATCAACGATACGTGCCGAACACGGATCACGGCATGGGTGGTTCGGACGCCACGGAAACGATGACGGCGTTTTATTACGCCGTACTGAATGGGATCGAGTTGCCCAAGTATCGCTGGCGCGTGAGAGGTGATCGCATCATCGTAAAGACTTCTGGCAAACCCACCACGGTTACATTCTGGCAAGCGGCGAATCCTGACGCGCGTGATTTCCGGAAGGACGTTATCGGGGAGGCCTATAAGCCGATGGAACTGCGGGGTACATCAATGGGCAGGTACGTGGCGAAAATCGAGCAGCCGGAATCGGGCTTTGTGGCCGGCTTTGTAGAACTCACCTTTGATATCGGAGCGCTCTACCCGTTCAAGTGTTCCACACAAGTTGTCGTTCGTCCGGACGTTTACCCACACGAATATGAATGGCCGGAGCACCCGGGTAACTAGGTACGTCTT